>JBCDFB010000240.1:0-4732 GCA_039178655.1 Pseudomonadota bacterium
CATTTCCGTCGCGCCGTCCGGTCCACCCTGGGTCAGGACGGCCACAAGTTCGAACTCGCTCAGCGTGCGGATAAGCGTGATGACGGTGACGAACACGGTGACCGGGCCGAGCATAGGCCAGGTGACAAGCTCGAACCGGCGCCAGCCCCCATCGGCGTTGTCGAGCGCGGCGGCGTCGTAAAGGTTCCGGTCGATGGTTGCCATGCCCGCCAGGAACAGGACCACGTTGTAGCCAAGCAGCTTCCACACTGCGATGGCTGCAAGGGTGCCGAGCGCAAGGTCAGGATCAGACAAAAAGCGCTGGGGCGAGATGCCGATCGCGGACAAAAACGCGTTGAACACCCCGAAAGTCGGGTGGAGCACCACTTCCCATGCTGTCGCCATAGCAACCAGCGTCGCGGTGACCGGCAGGACAAAAATGGTCTGAAACAGCCGACCCGCGGACCCGACGCTCGACACAAGGATCGCGATCCAGAGCGCACCGAAAATGGAGAGCGGGGCAACCACCGCAACGAAGATGAGAGTATTCGAAAGCGAACGGGCGATACTGCGGTCTTCGGCAAGGCGGACATAGTTTTCCCCGCCCACCCAATCCGCCCAACCCATGCCGAGGCGGTAGTCGGAAAACGACAGGGCGAGCGCGGCAAGGGAAGGGCCGATCACCAGGGCCATGAGCAGCATGGCTGCAGGGGCGGCGAGGGCGGCGCCGAGCCTGCGCCGGTGGCGCCCTGCGGCGCTCATTGCGCCCATCAGGCGGCGACCTTGAGCGGGGCGGCGTCGGCAGCGCCTCTGAAGTACCAGGCTTTGTCGGGGCTCACCTGAAACATGCCTTCGGCGCCCGCCGCCCAGCGCGTGAGCTGGGCGGAGGGAACACGCGCCACCAGCCGCTTGCCGGCGCCGGTGCGGCAGAACAAATGCGCATCGACGCCGGCGTGTTCGGCCATCTCGACTGTCACCGGGATGCCCGCTTTGCCGCGGGAGCCGGGGGCAAAAATCGTGCAATGCTCGGGTCGCACGCCAACCGTGCCGGTGCTCGCCTCAGCGGGGACGGAACCCGGCAGGCAGCCGGAGGTGTCGCCGGATGCACTCACGAACTCGTCGGCCGTCAATTCGTTAAGGTGCGGCTGGGACAGGAAGCGCGCAACGTCGAGGGTTGCAGGATGGCGGTAGATTTCGTCAGGCGTGCCCACCTGCGCGATCTCGCCGCGGAACATCACCACCAGGCGGTCCGCCACGGCCATGGCCTCTGCCTGGTCATGGGTGACGAAAAGCGTTGTGGCGCCTACGCGTCGCTGGATTTGCCGCAGCTCGGTGCGCGTCGTGTGGCGCAGTGCAGCGTCTAAGTTTGCCAGGGGCTCATCCAACAGGAAGAGGTTCGGCGCGCGCACAAGAGCGCGGCCAAGGGCGACGCGCTGGCGCTGCCCGCCGGACAGCGCCGAGGGCTTGCGGCCCAGCAACTCTTCGATGTCCAGCATTTGGGCAACAGCGTCGACGCGCTTTGTGATGCTGCGGCGTATCTCGGCCGCGCAGGGAACCAGCCGCCACACAACCGGCAGCCTGCCGAGCGTGCCAAGCTCTGCCATGGCAAGGGGCGCGGCTATGTTTTGGCGGCAACTCATATGCGGATAGAGCGCATATGACTGGAAGACGAATGCGACGCCGCGCTCGGACGGGCGCATTGGCGCCAAGTCCTGCCCGCCGATAGCAATGGTGCCTGCCGCGGCTGGTTCCAATCCCGCAATGGCGCGCAGGAGTGTGGACTTGCCGCAGCCTGATGGGCCGAGCACCGCAACAAACTCGCCAGCGCGCACTGACAGCGTGACGTTATTGACCGCGGTGTTGACCCCATAGCGGACGGTCAAACCATCAATGTGGAGAGATCTGGATGCCGTCATGACTGGCCGTATCAACGTACGCCGCGCCCGTGCGGCGGACCGTGAGTACCCCTGCATCGTGCGGGCCGGATTGTTGAGCCGCCCGCGGAAAACACCGTAGCTGCGGGCGAGCGAACTAGCAGGCGGGTTGGGCGAAAGTCAGCAGGGGCATACCGTCGCGGGCAAGCTTTTCGATGCGGTCTACCACGTCGCCTGAAAGCCATGCGGACTTCGGCAGCGTCTCCACAATCATCAGTGACTTCAGCTTCAACGCATCAGCATGACGGTGGTCCGCGTGCTGGCTGAAGCCGCGCGGCATCGCGCTCAACATGTCATCGTCCGAAAGGCGACGCTTGGCGCGTTTAAGCTTTGCCATCACATCGTCGAACTCGTCGGCACGGTCGATGATCGCGTCGCGCATCGGCCCGAGTTGTTTCGGGCTCAAGCTGTAGTAGCCGACCGCGCTGAAGCCGCCCGTTGCGTCAAGGTGCACATAGCAGACGCCGTTCGCCTCGGCCTTCTTTCCCGATGGTGTCAAAAGGCCTGATACAGCAGTTTTGTATGGCGATTTGTCATTGCTGAAACGCACGTCACGGTTCATCCGAAACATGGTGGATTTGCCGCCGCGCAACGGCTGCAAAGCATCGCTGAGGCGATCTGAGAGGGCTTCCAGCAGTTCTGCAAAAGGAGCTTCGAGCTTAGTCGTGAACACTGATTTGTTGTCGTTGAACCAATCTCGATCGTTGTTCGACTTCAAGCCGGCGAGGAACTTGAAGCTGTCTTGCGTAAAGCCAGTCATTGCCGAGCGATCTCGTTGTAAGGAGACATGAATTCCACCTTATTCCGCTGCAAGTTTCAGCTTGGCCGGCTGCACGGGCAAAGCCGTGTCAGCTTGACCGGGATCCGGGGCGCGCGCCGCTTTCTCCGCGCGGCGCTCCTTGCGCAGGTACGTGTGGTAGAGAGCCGGAACGCCGACCAACGTGAGGATTGAGGCAAAGCCTAAGCCGGCCATTATGGTGACGGCCATGGCTGCAAAGAACGTGTCGGTCAGGAGCGGAGCCATGCCCAAAATTGTGGTCGCCGCAGCAAGAAGAACCGGCCGCAGACGGCTCACGGATGCAAGGACGATCGCTTCGGACTGAGGTTGTCCCTCCGCCTTTTGCTGGTCGATCTCCTCCACCAGAACGATGGCGTTCTTGATGAGCATGCCTGACAGGCTGAGGAGGCCCAAAAGCGCGGTGAAGCTGAACGGCAGCCCGGTGAAGAGCAAGCCGAGGGCGACCCCGTTCACAGCCATTGGAACGATGGTCCAGATGACGGCTGTCTGGCGTAGCTTGCCGAACAGCAAGATGGTGATGAGGAGCATGACGCCGAAACTAAGGGGCATTTGCCGGCCAAGGCTCGCCTGCGCCTCCCCGGCGCTTTCAAACTCGCCACCCCAGGTGAGGCTGTAGCCCTCCGGCAGTGGGATCTCCTCCACCGCAGGTCTGATCTCGGCAAACACCGTGGGCGGGGTGAGACCTTCGATTACGTTGGCCTCCACCGTCACGGTGGGCACACGGTCCCGCCGTTCGATGACGGTATCTCTCGCCACCACGTCAAAGCCGTCGATCACCTGGACGAGGGGGACGTAAGAGCCTGTTGCTTCGGACCAGACGGGCTGGTCGAGCAGGCCGCCAGCTGCGTCGATCTCTGCGCGCGGAGTGCGGGCGATGATGGGGATCAGCCGGTCCTGCTCGCGAAACGTGGACGCGAGGACGCCGTCGCTTGCAAGCGCGATGGCCGTTGCCACGTCTTCGCGCGCAACGCCGATGGCCTGGGCGCGCGCGTCGGCGTAGGCGGGGCGCAGCACCGCCTCGCGCTCACGCCAGTCGATGGCCTCAGAATGCAAGAGGTCGGTCCCGCGCTGGAGCACTTCTTTAGCTTTACGGGCAAGGGCGCGCAGCACATCAGGATCGGGGCCAGAAAAGCGTGCTTCAATGTCTGCAGGCACGGCCGGGCCATAGATGATGCGCCGGGTCGAGACCTCAGCCCACGGCAAGGTCTCTGCCGCAAAGAGGTCAAGCGCGGCACGCAGCTCGGGGATCGCCTCTTGCGATGATGCGCGGATCACCAATTGGCCGAAGGACGGTTCGGGCTTTTCCGGCTCATAGGTGAGGAGAAAGCGCGTGAGGCCCGCGCCAGCGGTCGCGGTGACAGCGCTCACATCCTGGCGGGCAAGCAGCCAGTCTTCCAAGCGTTTCAGGTCGCGGCTGGTGGTGTGGATGTCGCTTCCCTGCGCGCCCTTATAGTCGAGGTAGAAGAGCGGCGTCATCGCCGGCGGGAAGAACTGCTGCTTCACGCCGCCAAAAGCTGCGATACAGGCGACGGTCAGCCCCAAAAGGCCGACGATCACCAGCCAGCGAAGCTTCAGCGTCAGCCGCACCAAGCCGCCGTAGAGGCGGAAGAAGCGGCCGCCATAGGCACTCTCGCCTTCTTTAAGCCCGCCGACGCGGAAGACGTATGAGGCAAGGAGCGGTGTGACGGTGACCGAAAGGACCCATGACAGGCTGAGCGAAATGGCGATGACCGAGAAGAGCGAGAACAAAAACTCGCCCGATGCGTCCGGACTGAGGCCGATGCCGGCGAAGGCCATGATGCCGATGACGGTTGCCCCCATCAGCGGCACGCCGGTGCGGCCCACGGCCTCCTCGGCCGCCTCCACGGCGGATTTTCCTTGGCGCATGCGTTGCTGCATGGCTTCAGCCACCACGATGGCGTTGTCCACCAGCATTCCCATCGCAATGATCAGCGCGCCAAGGGAGATGCGTTCCACCTTCGTGTCGGTCAAAAACATACCGTAACCGCAACCTTTTTCG
>JBCDFB010000241.1:0-4706 GCA_039178655.1 Pseudomonadota bacterium
AAGAATTCCTGTACAAGACCATCAAGAAGCGCATCGCGAAAGATCCGACGTTTTATTCGCGCTGCCGCGATGCCATCCGCTGTCGTTCACGTTGATGGCGGGGAAGGGGAGCTCGCCCTTTTTCTCAAGTTGGTAGAGCCTCAGTACACCGGTGGTCGTCTCTTCCGACACGCCGCGGATGGCATCGCGGCAGCGCGAATAAAACGTCGGATCTTTCGCGATGCGCTTCTTGATGGTCTTGTACAGGAATTCTTCTTCCTCGCTCGACGGGTTTTCCAGGACGGAGGGGTCCGTCTCCGCACGCGCACCCAGCATGACGAGAAGCGTCGCATCGCCCCCATCGTCAAGGATCATGTTGCAGGTTTCGCCGTTGCCCCAATCGAGGATCCGGTCGGCGTAATCCCAGTATTCCTCCAATGTCTCGCCCTTAACGGCGAAGACGGGGATGCCGGCCTGCGCGATGGCGGCGGCAGCATGGTCCTGTGTGGAGAAAACGTTGCAGGAGGCCCAGCGCACGTCCGCGCCCAGCGCGGCAAGGGTCTCAATCAGAACGGCTGTCTGGATCGTCATGTGAAGGGAGCCGGCAATGCGTGCGCCCTTTAGCGGCTTGGCGGCAGCGTTTTCCTCGCGCACAGCCATGAGGCCGGGCATTTCCACTTCGGCGATTTCGATTTCGGTGCGGCCGAAGTCTGCCAGAGCAATGTCTTTGACAACGTAATCCGCATTCGCGCCAGCGCTCATCGGACGGGTCCTTATGTGGGGAAGCTTTGCCGGTGTATAGGGAGCGCGGGGCTGGCGCGCAAGGATATAAAGATATCGTTATGAGAGCTCTTTCAGCGGCGTTCCGCCATGGGATGACGCCGCAGGGTCAGCCCGCTATGTTCCTGTCAAATTCGAGTAAGAGACCATCATGACCGACGTCCGCTCCAAGGTGCCCGCGCCGGCCAATGTCATCACCCTGCCACTGGGTCCACCCCGCCCAAACCCGCCTAAGGTGTTGATGATATACCCGCAATTCATGGCGGGCTCGTTCTGGTCGTTCACCGAGGTGTCGAAACTTTACGGGGCGGACTACCCCATGCCGCCGCTCGGCCTGGCAACGGTCGCCGCGCTGTTGCCGGACGATTGGGACATCAAAATCCTAGACAGAAATGTTGAGCGCGTGGTCGAGGCAGACTTGGCCGAGGCTGACCTCATCATGACCGGCGGCATGCTGCCGCAGCGCCCTGACCTCATGGCGGTCATCGCCTGGGCGCAAGCGATCGGCAAAAAGGTGTGCGTGGGCGGGCCTGTGGTCATGTCCTCGCCGGATGATTATGCCCACGCGGACTTCCGCGTTGTTGGAGAGGCTGAAAGCTGCATCGACGCCTTTATCGATGCCTGGCGCAGCGGTGCGGAAGGCGGGCGGTTCGATGCAGAACGCTTCAAGGCCGACGTCACCAAGAGCCCGCAGCCACGCTTTGATCTGTTGAAGCGCGATAAGTACCTGCAAATGACGGTGCAGTATTCGCGCGGCTGCCCCTTCACGTGTGAGTTTTGCGACATCATTGAGTTGTTCGGCCGCAAACCCCGCACAAAAACCAACGACCAAATGTTGGCTGAACTCCAGGCGATCCTGGACCTTGGCTATCGCGGGCATATCAACTTCGTCGACGACAACCTGATCGGCAACAAAAAGGCGGTCAAAAGCTTTCTTCCTGCGCTGATCGAGTGGCAGAAGGAAAAGGGTTTCCCGTTCGACTTCTCCACCGAGGCGTCGCTCAACCTCGCCGATGATACCGAGTTGATGACGATGCTGTCCAAGGCGGGCTTTATCGGCGTATTCATCGGGATCGAAAGCCCCGACCCCGATGTGTTGACGGCGACGAAGAAGAAGCAAAACACCAAGCGAAACATCACCGAAAGCGTTCACAAGGTTTACGAACACGGGCTTTCCGTGCTGGCGGGCTTCATCGTCGGGTTTGACGAGGAAAAGGGTGCAGTGGGTGACGCGGTCGCTGACCTGATCGACGACGCGGCGATCCCCGTCGCGATGGTGGGCCTCCTCTACGCCCTGCCGGAAACGGCCCTCTTCCGTCGCCTTGAGGCGGAGGGACGGCTCCACGCAAAGCACACCGAAGACGATTTCGTCGACGCGGACGGCTTTACCGGCGACCAGTGTACGTTGGGCCTCAACTTCGACACGAAGCGTCCGCGCGAAGAAATTCTCCTGGATTTCCGCAAGGTGGTTGAGCGGTCCTATGCCCTGGAAAACTACCATGGCCGTGTGCGGCGAATGGCGGGCCTCATGAACATGGAGCACGCCAACCTTTCAGTGTTCCGCTCCGGCGTGCGCAAGAACCTCATGTTCTTCGCGCGGCTCTGCTGGCGGATGGGCATCGCGGCGAAGGACGGCAAACGCATGTTCTGGGGGACCGTCCTGCACGGGATCCGCGCAGGAACGTCATCGCTCGACGCGGTCTTCCTGTCGCTTGCGGCCTATTCTGACCTTGGCCCGTTCAGCAAAAAGGTGCTCGCCGCCATCGACGTCAAAATCGAGGAAACCCGCGCCAACGAAAGGGCTGCCCAAGCCCCGGCGCTGGCAGCGGAATAGCGCCGGACGCGGCAGCGCCGGCGATGACCCCGTCAGACGGAGAGACGGCGCCCGCGCTATGGCGCGTTAGAGGCTTGCGCGCACGTTTTTGAGGGTCGCGATACGGCGGTTGGCGTCGTCAACCGCAGGGTGGACAAGCTGGGCCGCGTCAGCCTCCGCGCTCTTAATCAGCGCATCCAGCTTCTCGCCAGCGCCGGAGGCGTCGATGGCTGCCTCGGCGAGCACAGAGCAGCCTGCGTCATTCACGTCGCAGAAGCCGCCGTCGATGAAGATGCGTCTGTCACCGCCCTCGCCGCCTGTCACCGTCACCAGCCCGGGGCCGAGAAGGGCAAGCATCGGCGCGTGGCCGGCCATCACCTGAAAGTCGCCTTCTGCGCCGGGAAGCGTCACCCCCTCCACCTCGCCGGAGATGACGAGGGCTTCAGGCGAGACAAGCTCAAAGCGGAATTTGGCCATCAGTGCGGCGCCTTCTTGGAGAGTTCAGCTGCCTGCAGTTCCCGACCGCAGAACGGACAAAAGTAGATTGCATGGTCGAACATGCCGAGGCCGCCCGGCGTATCGATCAGCCCTACGGTCATCGTGAGTACGTCCTCATCGTCCACGAAAACCGTCGGCTCGGCGCCCCCGCCCGGGCCGGCCAAAACCTCGCGCATCGTGTCGCAGCATGGCCGGGCGGGATCAAATGGCACGGTCGGCCCGTCAGGCCGCCTCGGCGAGCTGCTGGGCCTTCTCCACAGCCTCGTCGATGGTGCCGACCATGTAGAACGCGGCTTCCGGCAAATCATCATATTTGCCGTCCACCAGGCCGCGGAAGCCCTTGATGGTGTCGGCAAGCTCAACGAACACGCCCGGCTTCCCGGTGAACACCTCGGCCACGTGGAACGGCTGGGAGAGGAAGCGTTCGATCTTGCGGGCGCGGGCAACGGTGAGCTTGTCCTCCTCGGAAAGCTCGTCCATGCCCAAAATGGCGATGATGTCCTGCAGGCTCTTGTAGCGCTGCAGCACCTGCTGCACTTCGCGGGCGGTGTTGTAGTGCTCTTCGCCCAAAGTGGCCGCGCTCAGCATACGGCTGGTGGAATCCAGCGGGTCAACCGCCGGATAGATCCCCTTTTCAGAGATCGCACGGTTCAGCACTGTCGTCGCGTCAAGGTGCGCGAACGATGTGGCGGGCGCAGGGTCCGTCAGGTCGTCGGCGGGCACGTAGATGGCCTGCACCGACGTGATGGAGCCCTTCTGCGTGGTGGTGATCCGCTCCTGCAGGGCGCCCATGTCCGTGGCAAGGGTCGGCTGATAGCCCACCGCGGACGGGATACGGCCCAGAAGCGCCGACACTTCCGAGCCCGCCTGGGTGAAGCGGAAGATGTTGTCCACGAAGAACAGCACGTCCTGCCCCTGGTCGCGGAAGTTCTCCGCAATGGTGAGGCCGGAAAGACCCACCCGCGCCCGCGCGCCCGGAGGCTCGTTCATCTGGCCGAACACCAGCGCACACTTGGAGCCGGCAGCGGTGCCGTTGTTCTCTTTCGGGTCCTTGTTCACGTTGGACTCGATCATCTCATGATAGAGGTCGTTGCCCTCGCGCGTGCGCTCGCCAACACCGGCGAACACGGAATAACCGCCGTGCGTCTTCGCGATGTTGTTGATCAGCTCCATGATGAGCACGGTCTTGCCGACGCCCGCGCCACCGAACAGACCGATCTTGCCGCCTTTGGCGTAAGGCCCGAGGAGGTCGACAACCTTGATGCCGGTGACCAGGATTTCTGCGTCCGTCGACTGGTCGGCGAGAGCCGGTGCGGCTGCGTGGATCGGGCGGGTCTCCGACGAATTGACAGGTCCGGCTTCATCCACCGGCTGGCCGATGACATTGATGATGCGGCCAAGCGTTTCCTCGCCGACCGGAACAGCAATTGCGTTGCCTGAGTCAGTGACCACCTGGCCACGCACAAGACCCTCGGTCGCGTCCATCGCGATGGTGCGTACGGTGTTCTCGCCTAGGTGCTGGGCGACTTCAAGGACCAGGCGCCCGTCCGGGTTGTCCTTCGACTTTGTCGTATCGTTCGTTGTCTCAAGGGCATTGAGGATCGGCGGTAGCTCGCCGTCGAACTGCACGTCGACG
>JBCDFB010000242.1:0-4672 GCA_039178655.1 Pseudomonadota bacterium
CCCACAAAAGGGGGATCAGCCCGAACTGCCCCTGATCTTCAGTACCCACGGTGGAAAAGCGCGGGTTCCACTCAGTGCCCAGGAAGAAGGAGATGGGGTCAACGAAGGTGAAGAAGCGGATCGCCTCCGACAGGACCGAAAGCACGATCCCGACGGTGGTGAGAACTGCGATGGCAGAACACACCAGAAGAACGATCTTGATGGCCGCCTCAACCCGGTTGCGCGCGCGCAGCGATGGCGAGATCTGCCGCTGCGCGAGCGCTGCACCAATGGCGCCGACAGCGGCAATCACGGCGATGAGGGCAAACCAGGCGATGGACTTGAAACGTGTGAGCGCTTCCGCGCCGGCCGCTTCGAACGGGGTAATGTCGCCAGTGGCGCCAAAGCCAGAAGCGATATTGCGCATGCGGTCCATGGCGGCGCGTGTCGCACCTGGATCGGCAGCAACATCCGCCGGCAGGAAGGACCGCAGGAGCGCCTCTGCGATCATCGGCTCGAAGATCAGGTAAAGGATGTAGGTGATGCCGGCCGGGATAGCGCACCACATGGCCACAAGGAGACCGTGATAGCCCGCGCGCGAATGGAGGCGTATGCCGGTGTTCGTGGCGACTTTTCGGCTTGTGCGCGCGCCCCACTGGTAGACCAGGGA
This sequence comes from Pseudomonadota bacterium, assembly GCA_039178655.1. Taxonomy (GTDB): domain Bacteria; phylum Pseudomonadota; class Alphaproteobacteria; order Rhizobiales; family Amorphaceae; genus Acuticoccus. The sequence goes on from JBCDFB010000242.1 coordinate 650, forward strand.
CAAGGCGAGCAGCGCAACCGCCACAACGATCAACGTGTTCATCGGTTAGGTGACCTTCGCCCTCTCGTGCAGAACCGGCGCGCTGTCTCAGCTGTGCTCAATGACAGGGCGCATGTGCAAAGCCCCGGGCGCTCAGCGGAAAGGAGGGGCCCGCCCCGAGGCGAGCCCCCATCGTGCGTTTGATCGTCGGAAGACCTGTTGTTCAGGTTCAGTCGACGGACACGGCGGTTTTGTTCTGGATGGCGTCCATCTGCGCCTGGCGCTCCTCGGGCGACAAGGAGATGAGGCCGGCCGCTTCCAGAATTGAGCCGGGACCGGAAATCTGCTCGGACACGAAGAACATCGCGTATTCTTCAAGACCCGGAATGACGCCGATGTGCTCGCCCTTGATGTAGAAGAACAACGGGCGGGACACGGGATACTCGCCAGTGGCAATGGTCTCCAGCGACGGGGTGACACCCTTCACGGTCGCCACCTGCAGCCGGTCGCGGTTCTGGTCGTAGAAGGACAGCCCGAACACGCCAACGGCGTTTTCCTGCGCTTCCAGCCGGCCGAGAGTTTCGGTGTAGTCGCCCGCGATGTCGATCACACGGCCGTCCTGACGGAATGCAAGGCAAGCGGCCTCCATTGCGTCCTCTTCCATCGCCGTCATGGCCTCAAAGGTCTCGCAGCCCGGAAGGACCACGTTTTCCTCAAACACTTCGCGGGTGCCGTGGTTGGTGCCCGGAATCACCAGCGTGATTTCCTGGTCGGGCAGCGAGGCGTCGATTTCGTTCCAGTTCGTGTAGGGGTTTTCCACCAGCGCGCCGTCGACCGGAACTTGGGCAGCGATGGCCTGGTAGACATGCTCAGGCTGAAGAGCAAAGGCGTTCGTGGACGCGTCGGACGCAAAGACGATGCCGTCGTACCCGATGCGAACTTCGATGATGTTTTCAACGCCGTTTTCAGCACATGCGGCAATCTCGCGGGCGCGGATGGCGCGCGAAGCATTGGCAATGTCGATGAACTGCGGGCCGACGCCTTCGCAGAACTGGCGCAGACCACCCGAAGAGCCGCCGGAGCCGACGATGGGGGTCTCAAACTCTGGGAAAGCGTTGCCGAATTCTTCGGCGACGATCGACGCGAACGGCAGAACGGTGGAAGAGCCGGCGATCTGGATCGGCTCGTCGGACTGTGCAGAAGCAGTGGCTGCGGCAAACGCGCTGGCGGCCGCGAGAGCCACGGCGCTCGCAAAGCTCGTCATTTTCACGGGCGGACTCCGTATGATGTGAGATACGCGGCGCAACAAGACACGCGACGCTGTGGCAAGCAGTAATCAGGGCCGCCTGCGCGAATATGACGAATCTACGAAAGTTTGATGACACTCGATCGCATTGAAAACCAACGCAATTATTGTAAACCGGTATCCATCGGGATCTTGACCATGAATGTTGATCCGACCCCCACTTCGCTGCGGACGGTCAGTCGGCCGCGGTGTCTGGCCACGATGTGCTTCACAATTGCAAGGCCAAGTCCGGTGCCCTGGCGCGCGCGCGAGGCTTCGACGTCGACACGATAAAAGCGCTCGGTCAGCCGCGGGACATGCTCTGGAGGGATGCCTGGCCCGTAGTCCTGCACTTCGGCAACGGCCGAGGCAACGCTGCCGGACACCTGGCGGGAGACGCGCACGTCCACCCGCTCGCCATCGGCACCGTACTTGATGGCGTTTTCCAGAAGGTTGTCGATAAGTTGGATGATCTCGTCCGCATCGCCGCGCAGGAAGAGATGCTCTTCTGCAATGTCGACCACCAGTTCGACGCGGTAATCCCTGGCATAGGCACGGGCAAGTTCAACGGCCTGGCGCACGCTGGCAACAAAATCCACCTGCTCGGTCGGGCGCACGTGCGCGCGCATCTCAATGCGTGAGAGCGACAAAAGCGCGTCGGTCAGCCGCTTCATGCGCTCCGCCTGGCCCAGCATGATGGCGAGGAACTCAGCGCGGGCCTTTTCATCGTCTTTTGCTGGGCCTTGCAGCGTTTCGATAAAGCCGGTGAGCGCAGCAAGGGGGGTGCGCAACTCATGACTGGCGTTGGCAACAAAGTCCTCGCGCATCCTGTCAAGGCGCTGTTGCTCGCTCAGGTCGTGAATGAAGACCGCGATCGCGTCTTTCGACGCGCCGGCAGAGGGTGCCAGCGCGAAGGGGGAGATGAAGGCTTCAAAAAACCGGCTTGTGGGCACCTTTTGCGACCATCTTGCCCGCTCCGACAGTCCGGAACGTCCTGCCTTGCTCACCGATCGAATGAGTTCAGGCACCCGCATCGACAACGAGAAGGGGTTGCCCGTGGCAAACGGTCCGAACTGTTCGCGCGCGGCAGCGTTTGCCCAGATGATCGTACCCTCACGGCTGAGGACAATGCAGGCGTCGGGCGACGCGTCGAGCACGGCTTGGGCATCACCCGATAGCGCCGAGCGGACCTCAAGCTCCTCCGCCCGGGCCGATCTCGGCGACAGCCAGACGGCAGACGCCAGCGCGCACAGGACGAGCAGCGCCTCGCTCCCGCCGATCAACAGCAGCGCTGCGCTGATAATCAAAAGCGACAGGAGCGCGAAACGCATCCGTCCTCCTTCGAGCGGCAATCTGGCGCTGCACCGGCTCGACCCGGGATTACACAACCACATCAACAAGCTCCTGCAAGTATGTCACAGGCGTCACGAAGAAAATGTGAATGCGATAAGGGGTCCCATCATCAAAGGGGAAGAATGGCGCGCGTCAGGCCCGTGGTGCGTTCCGATGCCTTTGCGGGTCCGGGCGACAGGGCAAGTCTTGCGCAACGGTAATGGTTTTGACGGCCTCGTGTGGGCGAACGCTGCAAGGCTTGCGCTAAATAAGGGGTAAGCCCGTTCATAAAACCGCTGCGATTGTTGTCATGCCGAGTCACATTAAGCCCCGCTGGTCCCTCCCTGAGAGTGCTGTCACACCTGAGGCGTTGTTTCAGAATCGCCGAGCATTTCTGAAGGCCGGTGCGGTCGGAGCGCTCGGCGCCATCGCTTCAACCCCGGCCCATGCCAACATCCTGGAACGGCTTCTGGGCGGCGATGGCCCATCCCCCGACGCAGAGGTGGATCCGACGGCCGATCTTTACCCCGCGCCCCGCAACGACGCCTACGCCGTCATGCGCCCCATCACGGCTGAAAACCTCGCCACCACCTACAACAACTTTTACGAGTTCGGCTCCCATAAGCGCATCTTCAATGCCGCCCAACGCCTCGATATCCGGCCCTGGACGGTCACCTTCGACGGCATGGTTGAAGAGGAGCGCACCGTCGGTATCGACGACCTCATTCGCGCAATGAGCCTTGAAGAGCGGGTCTATCGGCTGCGGTGCGTTGAAGCCTGGTCGATGGTCGTGCCATGGACCGGGTTTCCCATGGCCGACCTTGTGGCCTTCGCGAAGCCGCTTTCGGGCGCCCGCTATGTTCGCATGGAAACCTTCCTCAACCCGGACGTGGCTTCAGGCCAGCGCCAGTCCTGGTACCCTTGGCCCTACGTGGAAGGGGTGACGATTGAAGAGGCGAGGCACCCACTCGCCTTCCTCGCCACCGGCGCGTACGGCAAACCCATGGAGGAGCAAAACGGGGCACCGCTGCGCCTTGCGCTGCCCTGGAAGTACGGCTTCAAGTCCATCAAGTCCCTTGTGCGCTTCACCTTCACCGACACGATGCCCTCCTCCTTCTGGATGGACGTTGCCGGCAACGAGTACGGTTTCTGGGCAAACGTGAACCCTGAGGTGCCCCACGCCCGGTGGAGCCAGGCGACCGAAAGGCCGCTCGGCCAAGACGACCGCATCCCCACCCTCCTCTACAACGGCTATGCGGAAGAGGTTGCTCCGCTTTACGCGGACATGGCGGGGCAGCCGATCTTCTTCTGACCCCAGTGCTTGCTGCTCAATAGGCGGGGAGCACGTCAGCGGCGCCAGTCCAATCGCGTTGCGCGGCCACTACCCTCCTCAAAGGTCTTTCACTTTGGGCAGGTGAGCGTGAACG
>JBCDFB010000243.1:0-4654 GCA_039178655.1 Pseudomonadota bacterium
CTCGACCACCGCCATGGTCAGCACCACCGAGGAGATGCCATCCAGGAAGCAGCCCAGGATGATGTAGAAGACCAGGAGCATCATCAAAAGCTCGAACCGCGATAGCTCCAGTGCCGCGATCCCATCGGCAAGGCCCCGCGGCAGGCCGGTGAACCCCATGGCGAGGGAGAGGAACGCGGCCCCAGCCAAAATAAGCGCGATCATCGCTGAGGTGCGGGTGGCGCCCATCAGGCTCTCGGTGAAGGTTTTGAAGGTGAGCGAGCCCTGCGCAGCCGCAAGCACCAGCGCCCCGATGACGCCGAAGGCCGCCGCCTCTGTCGCGGTGGCATAGCCGGTGTACATGGAGCCGATCACCACGGTGATAAGGAGGATCACCGGGATCAGAAAGCGCGAGTTATAGATGCGTTCGCGCATCGTGAGCCTAGGCTCGGGCTTCGGCCGATAGTTGCTTGACACCTTCGAGTAAATGGCGACGTAGGCCATGAACATGAGCGCCAACGTCAGCCCCGGCAGGATGCCGGCGATGAAAAGGCGCGAAATGCTCTCGTTCACCGTCACCCCGTAGACGATGAGGGTGAGCGATGGCGGGATCATCAGGCCGAGCGTCGCCGCGCCTGCCAAAGTGCCGATCACCATAGTTTCCGGGTATTCGCGCTTGCGCAGCTCCGGGATCGACATTTTGCCCACGGTGGTGAGCGTTGCCGCCGACGACCCGGAGACGGCGGCAAAGATGGTGCATCCCACAATGTTGGTGTGCACCAGCCCACCAGGCAGCGAGCGCAGCCAGGGCGAGAGGCCGCGGAACATGTCCTCCGACAGGCGGGTGCGGTAGAGGATCTCGCCCATCCAGATGAACATGGGGAGCGCGGTCAGCGTCCATGACGAGGACATGACCCACACCGTGGTCAGCATGGTGTCCCCTGTGGGCCGGGTGGTGAACAACTCCATCCCCACAAAGGCGACACCCAAAAGCGCAAGCCCCACCCAAACGCCGGTGCCCAACAACAGGAATAAGACGAATAAAAACAGGCCGATGACGGGGAGGTTTTCCATGAGTGCCCTACTCCCCGTGCGACTGTTCGATGACGTTGTCCTGCATGCGGCTTTTGCCGTCGGTCAGGATCGAAAGCGTATTGTCGGTGAGCGCGAGGGCGAAAATGAACGCGCCGATGAGCACAGCCGACTGCGGGAGCCACATGAGCGTCGCGTCCTGACCCTGGGAAATGTCGTTGAACTTCCACGACCAGAACACGAAGCGGCTGGCGAAATAGACGAAGTACCAGGCAAGCGCGGTCCCGATGGCAAAGCACCAAAAATCGATCCAGCGCCGCACCCGCGCCGGCACGGAGTTGAGGAGCAGCGAGACACGAATGTGTGCGCCCCTGTTCAGCGCATGGGCAAAGGCCAAGAATGAGGCCGCAGCCATGGCGTAGCCGGCATATTCGGGCGCGCCGGGAAAGACCTCACCGGTCCAGCGGGCCAGCATCTGCAGGACGATGAGGCAGAGGATTGCGATCAAGCACAGCGCCGCCGCGACGCCTGAGGTGAAGTAAATGGCGTCCAGGACGCTGCGTATGGTTCTTTGCAACCGCTTAGCCCACCGCCCGCATGAGATTTCTACTGGCCATATTCCTGCTCGATAAGCTCAACAGTTCGCTCCGTCGCGACAGCAATTCTTTGCACGCAGTTGATAATGATCCCCATGCCGAACAGCAGCACACCGCCCACGGCAAACGGCACGACAGTGGGAAGGATGACCGCCGCGAAGTCGGGCGGCACGGTGTCCGATAGGAACGGAATTGCAACGGCAACGATGGAACCCAGGATAATCAATCCACCAACAAGCTTTAAAAGAAACGACATCCAATCACCTCAGCGTAGATGAAAAAGGCGGGCCGAAGCCCGCCTCTTTAGGTCAGTTGGATGCGTTGAATGCGTCGATGATGGCCTGGCCCTGGGCGCCTGCGGCCTCAAGCCACTCGGCGGTCATGGTCTCTCCGACCGCCTGGAGGTCTGCCTTTAACTGGTCGCTCGGCGGACCGACCTCCATGCCGTTCGCGGCAAGCTGCTCCAGCGTATAGCTTGTGTAATCCTTTGCCCGCTGTAGCCCTTCCGCCTGCGCTTCGGACGCGCAGTTCTGGATGATCGCCTTGTTTTCGTCCGACACGCCTGACCAGACATCACCGTTGACGAACACGTAGTTGCGCGGCAACCAGGCGTCAGCCTCGTAGAAATGGGTGAGGCTCTCCCACACCTTCCGGTCATAGCCCGTGGCGCCGGAAGAAATCATGCTGTCCGCCACGCCGGTGGCGAACGCTTGGGAAATTTCAGCCGCTTCGATCACCACCGGCAGCATTCCCGTCAATTCCGCAAGGCGCGAGGTGGCGTTGTTGTAGGAGCGGAACTTGATCCCATCCATATCGGCAACACTGTTGATGGGTTCGCGGAAATAGAGCCCCTGCGGCGGCCACGGCACGGAATAAAGAAGCACGAGGTTTTGGTCTGCCAACAGCTGAGTGATTGTCTCTTCGGCAGCGTTCCAAAGGTTTGCGTGCGCCTCAAAACCCGTCACCAGGAATGGAATACTGTCCCAGCCGAAAAGAGCGTTTTCATTTTGGTGGCCTGACAAAAGCCGCTCACCAATCTGCGCCTGTCCAGTCTGCACCGCACGCTTGATCTGCGCGCCGGGGAACAGCGAACCGGAGGGATGCGTCACGATCTCAATATCGCCCGCAGTGTTTTCCGTCACGCAGGCGGCAAACTTGGCGCCCGTTTCGGAGTGGTAGTTGGTTGCCGAATAGGCCATCGGCATGTCCCATTTTTCAGCGTGCGCTGCGGCGGACCACACCATCGCAACGGCCGTTGTCCCGGCCAGAAGAAGCTTGCTCATCCCATGTATCCTTCGTCGTCACTTGGCGTCTGATGCGCCTTCTGGTGCGTTGTTTCGATGAATGCGTATTACGCGGCGGCAGCACTTTGGCCGCCCTTTGCAAAACGTGAGGGGGCAAATGCCGACGTGTCAACATTGGGTCGCTTTCCCGAGATCATCTGCGCCAAAAGGCGCCCTGTCTTGGGCCCTGCCGTGAGGCCGATATGGTGGTGACCAAAGCCCAGATACGCCCCCTTCACCGCCGGGACCGGCCCGATGAGGGGCAGCGAGTCCGCCGGCGCAGGGCGATGGCCCATCCATTCGCGCTTTTCCTTCCACGTGATGCCGGGCAGGAGTTTGCGCGCACCATTTTCCAGGAGCCTGAAGGGTTGGCGCGATGGCGGCGCATCGAGCCCACCAAGCTCGACAAGGCCCGCAAGCCGTAGACGCCCCTCCATGGGCGTCACCACGAATTTGCCGGAGGCGACCATTGTGGGGGCGCGTGGGACGATGGACGGCTCGTAGAGCTCAATATGGTAGCCGCGCTCGCTCTCCAGCGGCACATCCACGCCGAGCGCCTTGGAAAGGCCCTTGGACCAGACGCCTGTGCACAGCACCACATTGTCGCAGGGGACTGTTTCGCCGCCTGCCCGCACACCGGTGACCTCGCCATTGTCGCGCGCAACGTCGCTCACCTCTGCTTGCAGGATCTGCGCACCCTGTGACTTGGCGTGGGCCGCCAACGCCTTCACATAGGCGCCGGGGTCTTTGATGTGCCCGTGGTCAGGCATGCGGGCGAGAAGGCCGATCCCGTCCGTCAGGTTCGGGTCGTACTCCTTGACGGCGCCGGCCTCCAACACGTTCCAGTCAAAGCCGTTGTCCCGCCTGAGGCCCCAGCCGAACGCGTCCGCGTCGTACTGGGCGCGGCCTGTGTAGGCAAAGTTATAGTCCGAGGGGGTGACGTAGCCTTCCGCCCCCGTCTCCCGCGCAAGGGCCTGATGTTCGGCCAGACTGTCGCCCACCACGTGAGTAAGGCCCGCAGCAATGCGCGTGGTATCGGCCACATTCGCATGGGAAAGGTAACGCCGCAGCCAGGGCAACAGCTTTGGCAGATAGCCCCACTTCAGGAATAGGGGCTGGTTCGGATCAAGCAGCATTTTCGGGACTTTTTTGATGAGCCCCGGCGTCGTCACCGGAACCACAGAGCCCGACGCCAGCACGCCGGCGTTGCCGTAGCTCGTCCCCTCGCCAGGCTCGAGGCGGTCGATCAGGGTCACCTCATGGCCCTCACGCAGCAGCCAAATGGCCGTCGACACGCCGACGATGCCGGCGCCCACCACAACGATATTCATGCCGTCTCCGTCCGCCGGATTGCGTAAAATGCGAGCTTGTCAGGATCGGGCAGGATGCCAAGCCCCGGCCGCTCCGGAAGCCTTACTTTGCCGCCGATCACCGGAAAAGGCTCCCGCAAAATATCGACTTCGAGGTAGTACTTTGCCTGATAAAATTCGCAGCCCAGCGTGATGCCCGGTGCGGCTGCAACGGTGTGGGCGCCGGCAAGGTGGGCAAGCCCGGTCTCAAACATGTCGCCGCCGTAGGCGGACAGGCCCGCCGCCTCCGCCGCCGCCGCCAGCGCAACCGCCGCACGCGGCCCGCCTGACTTCATGATCTTCACCGATACGCCGTCGCAGATGTCTTGCCGCACGGCGCGGGAAAGATCGGCGAGGCCGAAGACGCTTTCATCCGCCAGAAGGGGCGCTGAAGTGGCGGCGCGGAGCTTGGCCA
>JBCDFB010000244.1:0-4573 GCA_039178655.1 Pseudomonadota bacterium
ATCAAGGCGCTGGAAATCGCCGAGGAGAAGGAAGCCGTCGAGCAGTATGGCTCCACCGATTCAGGCGCATCGCTGGGTGACATTTTGGGTGCGGCCCTGCGCGCGCGCAACGAAACCGACACCTGAGGCCACCAAAGCCTCACGGCAATACAGAACCCGCGGGGCTCCGGTCCCGCGGGTTTTTTTCGCCCGCAGCGTCGACGCGGCCTAGGCTGCGGCCGGGGAAAGCGTCGCCTCACGGGTCGCAACAGCTTCAAGGACCGAAAGCAGTCGCTCGACAAGCTCAGCCTTGTCCTCGGACGGCGGCAACTTGATGAGGCCGAAGTATTTGAGGAGCCCCCGTGAGAGGAGATGGATCCTCAGCCGAGGCATAAGGTGTCCTGCCTCTGCCTTGTCTAGATTTTTGACCATGCACGACAGCAAGCTCTTGTCGATCAGCCAATCAGATTTGACCCGCTCGGCCGCAGGCACCTGAAGGTCCGCCTCCACCAGAAGTCGCGCATAATCTTGCAGCGGATCGCCACGAACGTCGTTGCGGAAGTCGAACCCAAAAACCCGCTTTCCGTCAAAGATGAAGTTCCGGCAGTTGGCGTCGTAGTGAAGCAGTGGCCAGGGGACGCTCGTCCCCTCAAACTCTTGCGCAAGCCGCTGAAGCTCTTCTGCTGCGATTTGGAAACGATTGTCGGCGAAAGGCACATGTTGGCGATGCCGGGCGCGTGCAACATCAAAATGCTTGAGCACTGATCGCGGTCTGAACTTGCGCGCCTGCGGCTCAGCGATGGCGTGAAACTTTCTGAGCCATCGCAAGGCAGCGCCAAACGCGGCAAGGCGCCTCTCCTGTCCCGCGCTCTTGATGAAGAACTCAAGGGTCGGCCCGTCGACCCACTCAGTGGCGATCACCGCCATGTCAGGAATAACGCTGACCGGACGCGGCACCGCCATGCTCTTCTGAGCGGGGTCCTTCAGCCGCAAATCCAACAGCTTGTTGAATTCAGAGATGGTCCGATAACGGTCAAACCTGTGGGGGCCGAGAATCTTAATTGCGAAAGCCTTGGACCCAAACACGCATTTGAAAACGGCGGAGCTCTTTCGGATCTGGATGGCGACGGGGGCAGCCCATGCCGGCAGTGCATGTTGCTTGGCAAAGAGCGGCAGCACCGCTCCGGTCAGGTGCTCAGCCAGCCGCCGATCCGACCATTCCGCGTGCAGACCCGCGATACTAACCGCCAGAGAAGACGCCATGAACTTACTCCTCCCAATGGAGGAACTAAGCCGGCTCATTACACTTTTCAAGGAAAATCAACCTAGTGCCCAATAAAACTATCTAGGTACTACTTCTTCAGATATGAAATTTACAAAGTTCTGAAATTATCTATTTCACTGAATACTGATCAATTGGGTCTATCGATGTTCTGACCATACTCGATGCGGAAGACCGAGCTAGGAAACCCACGCGGCGGTTGGCGTCGCGGCTCGGCCGAGGACGCTCCAGGCGCCTCAGCCCGCCGCGGCCGTCGGCGAATGCAATGCACGCACCGCCGCAACCACCTCCGAACCCGGCTCAGCAAAGCTGTCGTAAACATCAAAATGGTTGAGGCCCGGCAGCACCAGCTCCCGGGCCTCCCCACCCGCAGCGCGAAGCGCAGCGGCAAATGCGCGGGACTGGCGCTGAAACTCATCAAGCTCCCCGTCGCCCCACAGCAGGGTGGCGGGAGGCGGACCTTTGGGCAAATGAAGATGCGGGCTCAGCGCAGCCGCCTCCTCTTCAGATAGGCTCAGATAGGTATTGCGTGCGCTAAGCCGCACGGGCTCCAAGTCGTAGACGCCGCTTGCCAGCACCAAACCCCGCAGCGCCCCCTTAACGCCGGCGCTCTCCTGCCAGGCCGGGTCAAGGAGCATCCCCGCCAAATGGCACCCCGATGAATGGGCCGATACGCCCACAGACCCGAAACGCTCCGCAAGGCACAAGAACGCGCGCCGCACCTCTTCCACGATGGCGCCCAGAGCGGCCGCGGGGGCAAGGGAGAAATCGGCAACCGCCACGGGCACCCCAGCGCCAAGAAGACCCGACGCGACAAAGGCCGTCTGCCCCGCGCTCAGCTGCCGCCACGCTCCGCCGTGCAAATGAAGATGGGCTCCCGCACCGGCGCTCGGCCCGTCGCCGAACACCAGCATGATCTCGTTCGGACCTTCACCATAGCGCAAGGTTTCCGGGCCTTTTGCAGCGATGATTGAAGCAGATCGTTCTGCCCAGCGTGCCATGTACTCGCCCGCATGGGGCACCAAAGTGCGCTGATCATATTGGGCATCGAGCTTGCTTTGATTCATTCCGCGATAAATAGCGCTCATCGACATCCTCTTTTGACCCCGACACGAGACGCCATGGCCGAACCGTTGATTGCCTTTCAGAACGTGGGTCTCTCCCTCGGCGGCGCCAAAATCTACGAGGGGTTGGCGTTTGACGTCGCACCGGGCGAATTCGTCTGCCTCCTCGGCCCGTCAGGCTGCGGCAAATCCACTGCGCTGAGGGTGATCGGCGACCTTCTCCCCGGCTACACCGGCACCGTAAAGGTTGACGGAAAACTCCCCGCTGAAGCCTGGCAGGAGATCGCCTACGTCTTCCAAAGCCCAAGGCTCCTGCCCTGGAAAGACGCGCTCGACAATGCAGCCTTCGGCCTTGAAATGCGCCGGCCCGACATGGCGGTTGCCGAGCGTCGGGAGCGTGCGGCCGCCCAGCTCACCCGCGTCGGCCTCGGGGCCGACATGCACAAGTCGCCAGCCATGCTGTCGGGCGGCGAACGTCAGCGCGTCGCCATCGCCCGCGCCCTGGCGCTGGAGCCCCGCATCATCTTGATGGACGAGCCGTTTTCCGCGCTCGACCCCAACACACGCCGCCGCCTGCGCCAACAAATCATCGATCTTTGGCAGGGGAGCGGCCGCACCGTCGTCTTCGTCACCCACGACATTGACGAAGCGCTGGAGCTTGCCGACCGCATCATCGTCCTGGAAACCAAGCCGGCGCGGGTGGCAAGCATCGTCACCCCCGCAGCCCCCCGCCCCCGCAATGTGGACGAGGACGACGCCCTCAGATCCCAAAAGCGCACGCTTCTGGAAACGTTCGCCGCGCTGGGAGAAAGCGAAGCGCCCGAACCGGCGTGACGCACAGCCAAACCGAACGTTCACAGCCATAACGGAGGAGTACCCATGAAGCATCTCGCCATTGCCGCGCTCGGCGTTGCAGTCCTTGCAGCGCCCGTATCGGCGAAAGACACCATCACCTTCGCCTACCTCGCTGACCCGTCCCACGAGGCGGTGGTGTGGGCCATGAAAAACGGCAAGGTCACGTCCGACATTATCGAGGTGGAAGCGGACGCGCTGCAGATCCCCGCCCTCATCCAGGGGACCGCAACCCGCGCATACGACGTGGTGCAGACCGCCGGCATGGCCATCCCGCGCCTGCGCAACCGCGGCATGGATATCCGCATCATCGGCACTGCGCTGCGCTACCACGCCCACGGCGAAGGCGCTGACATCTGGGTCCCCACCGACAGCGACATCCAGTCCGCCGAGGATCTGCGCGGCAAACGCCTTGCCACCTACTCCATCGGCTCTTCCGGTGTGACCCTCGGCCGGGTGGCCCTTGCCAACACCCACAACTTCAATGTGGACCTTGAAGGCGGCGACGTGGAGTTTGTGGAAATGCCCGCGCCCGGCATGCCCGCTGCCCTTGCCGCCGGCCGTGTGGATGCTGCCATGCTCATCCACGCCCAAGCCTTCGAAGCGCAGGAAACGGGGAGCTTCCGCTCCGTCGTCTCCACCGCGGTGGACAATCACGACGCGTTCGGTGTGCGCATGGTGTCGGCCGTCCTCGCCGGCTATGGCGACCGTCTGGACGCTGAGCCTGAGAAGTACCAGGAGTTCCTCCGCCTCCTCTCCGCATCGGTCCAGTACGCCAAGGCCAACCCCGAAGAGGTCTTCGCCGCAGTGTCTGAAGAGACCGGCACCTCCGTCCCCTTCTTCGAGCGGTGGTTTGCCGAGTTCTCCGACTTTCCCGTCCTCATCAGCGGCGATGACCGCAAAGCCATCGAAACCCTCTGGCTCGAGGCGGAAAAGCTCGGCATCCTGTCGGACCTGCCGCCCATCGACGACACCGTCTGGGATCAAACCGTGACGCCTGAGTCGGAAGGGTGAGCGAGGCCGGGGCGAGCGCAGGGCCCATCGCCGCGCCGCCCCGCGCCACGGGGCAACCGGAGCGGGCAGGCCGGCCATGGCTCCTGCCCCTCATCGTCTCGGCCCTCTTCTGGATCGCCGTCCTTGGCGTGTGGCACGCCTACTCCCTGGTGGTGCCACCCTACCAACTGCCAGGCCCGCTGGCCGTCTTTGCCCGCATGGGTGACTTCTTCACCGACTGGGCGCTCGCCCGCCAGCTCTTCATCTCCATCGGCCACGTGGCCGCCGCCATGGTGATCGCATTTGCCGTCGGCGCCTTCCTCGCTGTGCTCCCCTACGCCTTCCCCGCCTTCCGCATCCTGGTGGACAACCGCCTCACCCCCTTCCTCAACGCGTTCTCAGG
>JBCDFB010000245.1:0-4483 GCA_039178655.1 Pseudomonadota bacterium
CAAGATGGACCGTCGGCGCGCGCAGGGCCGGACCGCCCGGAAACGGCGGCGATGGGAGCCTTCCGAAGACGTCAAGACGGCTGGCTTCCCCGGCGATGGCATCTGCGATCACCTTTCCGGCGAAAGTGGCAAGGCCAACGCCCTGGCCGGAGAAGCCCGCGCCCACATAAGGCCCCGGCTCCAGCCGCCGAATAATGGGGAGGCGCTGCATCGTGATGCCCAAGGTTCCGCCCCACGCAGCGTCCAGGGGCGTGTTGCGGAGCTGCGGGTAGATCTCTGCGAGGTAAGGACGGACGAAGCGGGCGACGTCCTGAGGCGGGCGGCCAAAGGTTTCCCCGCCGCCAAACACCATTCGGCCTTTCCTGTCCTGGCGGAAATAGCGCACCACGAAGCGCGTATCGGCCACCGCCTCTCGGCCGGGGATGAGCGGCTGTTTGAGGGGAACGGTGGCGACGATGTAATTGCGCAAAGGCATGATCCGCGAGTCCAGCCAAGGGCTGAGGCCGCCCATCATGCCGTTGCCGCTCAGGATGACGTTTTTCGCGTTCACAAGGTGCTGCCCGCCCTGACCCGCGCTCACCGAGACGTCATAACCTGATTGCCGGCGGACCACCCCCACAACCCTTGCACGTGCAATGAGATGGCCGCCGGCCACGTGAACCGCGTTGGCGAGCGCTGTCACAAGCGAGAGGGGGTTTAAGTGTCCCCCACCGGGGTCCCGCGCCCCTCCGCGGTATCGCGAGGATCCGATGGCCTTTGCAAGTTCGTCGCGGTTGAACAGCTTGTGCTCCACGCCGTAGCGCGTGTTCAAGAGGTCTGCGTAGGCGCGTAGCTCATCCATGGCCGATGCGGTGTGAGCCGCTTCGATGAGCCCGGGCGTGAAATCGCAGTCTGCCCTCAAAGTGCGCCGGAGCCGGTGGACGAGGTCGATCGCCTCCTCCCCAAGCCGCCAGAGGGCATCGGCCATTTTGGGCCCGAACATTGCCTCAAGCCAGACCTGATCGCGCCGCTGTCCTGTGTGGAGCTGACCGCCGTTGCGTCCTGACGCACCGTCGCCGATGGCGCCGGCATCACAGAGCGTCACCTTCAGACCGCTCTCCATAAGGTGGTAGGCGGCAGACAGGCCAGTGAGGCCGCCGCCGACAATCAGGACGTCGGTGCGGCAGGGAAGCTCTGCGAGACTGGACGGCGGCGCGCGCGTGTCCTGCGCGTAGACCGTGTCGAGGGTGGGGTCGACGACAATCGCGCTCACACGTTGAGGAGGAGGTATTCGCGCTCCCATGGGCTGATGACCCGCATGAACGTTTCAAACTCAGCCTGCTTGATGGCGCGGAAGGTGGTCACAAACGATTTGCCGAAAATGTCTGCCAAAGGCTCGCATTCTTCAAACAAGGCGACGGCCTCCAACAGGCCGCGGGGCAGGCCGAAGGGAAGTTGCCGCGCCGATCCCTCGATGGGGTCGTCCGGGTGGCCGCCGTCCTCCAGCCCCAAAAGCCCGCACGCGAGCGACGCTGCCATGGCAAGATAAGGGTTCGCGTCGGACGAAGGAACGCGGTTTTCCAGCCGGCGCGCATCGGGCGTTGAGTGGGGTACGCGCAACCCGACGGTGCGGTTGTCATACCCCCAATGCACATTGATGGGCGCGGCCGTATAGCGCGCCAGACGCCTGTAGGAGTTCACATACGGCGCCAAAATGCACATGACGTGGGGCAAATAGCGCTGGTGCCCTGCAATAAAGGCGAAGAAATCCTTCGTCGGATTACCGTCGTCGTCAGAAAAGATCGGGCGGCCGGTTTCCACGTCCACCAAAGATGAGTGGATGTGCATGGCCGAGCCCGGCTCGTTGCTCATGGGCTTTGCCATGAACGTTGCGTACATTTTGTGGCGGAGCGCCGCCTCACGGATCGTCCGCTTGAACAGGAACACCTGATCGGCAAGGTCCACCGCGTCGCCGTGGAGGAGATTGATCTCCATTTGCGCGGCGCCTTCCTCGTGGATGAGGGTGTCGATCTCCAGGCCTTGCGCGTCGGCGTAGTCGTAGATGTCGTCAAATAGATCGTCGAACTCGTTGACGGCTGCGATGGAAAAGCTCTGGCGACCGATCTCCGGTCTCCCTGAACGGCCGATGGGCGGCTCCAAAGGATAATCAGGATCTGTGTTGGGTTTGACGAGGTAAAACTCGATCTCCGGCGCCACCACCGGGCGCATGCCTCTGCGCTCGTAAAGCTCCACCACACGCTTCAACACCTGGCGCGGGGAATGGTCCACGGGCCGGCCGTCCTTGTAGCGGGCATCATGGATAAGCTGCGCTGCGGGGTCCGACGCCCACGGTACTCCTGTCAGCGTCGCATAGTCCGGATCGAAGATGAGATCGCCGTCCGTGGGGTCGTGCTGAAACTCAGGATCCTCAGGCGGGTAGTCGCCGGAAATGGTCTGACTGAAGATGGACGTGGGCATTGTGATGGAGGGCGACTTGGCGAACTTTTCCGTGGGCATCAGCTTGCCGCGGGCAACGCCTGCCTGGTCGGGGACGATGCACTCCACATCCTGAATGCCGCGCCGCTTGAGCCACGCGATGGCCTCCTCGTGGGACGACACTCCGCGGCCCCTGTCCGCATCGCTGCCGCTCACGGCTTTGGCCGAAGGGGTGTCGGGGCTCTGATCCACGATGGGTCCTAAACCTGATTCCGCCAGTGAGGCTTAGCGCTTGCAGGGATGTGTCAGCATGCCGGCGGCAACCAGCCTGTCAACTGAAGGAGGGAAGAAGCGGGCGCCATTTTATGCTGCCTCGTCCGCCGCCGCGGCCGGTTGGGATCCTTTGACGGTAACGATCTGCCGGTGCGGGAACGGGATTGAGAGCCCGGCATCCTCCAAACGCTCCTTAGCTGCCTTGGTCAAACCGCGCCGCATGGGCCAGTAGTCCGACGCAGCGACCCAGACGCGAAGGGTCAGGTCCACAGACGAGTCGCCCATGCCGGTGACGAACGCGTTGGGCGCCGGGTCGGCAAGCACACGCGCATCGGCTTCTGCAAGGTGGCGCAGTGTTTCCAGACCTTTGTCGATGGAGTCCCCGTAGTCGATGCCCACATCAATATCTAGCATTCGCGTAGGATAGACAGAATAATTTGTGATTGCATTGCCCCAAACCTCGGAGTTTGGGAGAAGTTTTTGTATGTTGTCGTATGTGGACAGCTCCGTCAAAAAAAGGGAAATGGATTTTACGGTTCCAGCCTCACCGGCGACTTCAATGTAGTCGCCAATTCTGATCGGTCGGAGCAAGATAATCATCACACCTGCTGCAAGGGCCTTCAACGAGCCCTGAAGCGCGAGGCCAATGGCAAGGGATGCCGCACCAAGCACGGCAATGAGGCTTGCCGTTTGGACGCCCATAAGATTGAGCGAGACAATGATGAGGAGAGCCAAAAGCCCGTAGTAGATGAGGCTCGCCAGAAAGCTCTCAACGATCGGGTCCATGTAATCGGCACGCTCGGCCCACCGCATGAACGCTTTCTTGATCAAGCCTGCCGCCCACCAGCCGACGACGAGAAGGGCAATGCCCGCCAGGATGCTGACACCCTGCGTTGCCACCCATGACATTAGGGAGTTCGTCGATTCCATCATGCGTTCCGCTATGCCTCGTCTTCGTTTTCGGATGCGCGCGGCGTCTTCGTCGTCGGCGCTTCTTGTCCGTCAGGGCGCTTTGCAGGCTCGCCGCCGGGGTCGGATCGGGGCGATTGGGCTTTGCGGCGTTTCAGGTTGGCCCTCAGCGCCGCCGCCAAGCGTTTTTCCCGGTCAGTCTCATCCGCCAAGTGGCGCCCCCTTGCACCTTGCCGCTCACGCGGCGATGCCGCCGCATCACTTTTAACGGCACTGCGCCTTCCTTACATCCGCTATGCGCCGGCGTCATGGCTGACGCGCAACGAGAGGATTTGAGCACAATGAAACGCTTTTTGGCTGTCGCTGCCGTGTTGGCTGCCGGGGTCGCATCCGCGCAGGCGACCGAGATCGTCATCTACACGGGCGGTGCACCCACCGGCGAAGGCTCCACCTACCACAACGGCATGGGCAAGGCGGTTGAGGAGCAGCTTCGCGAGCTTGCGCGCCCCTTTGGCTACGATGTCCGCCGCATCCCGTCAGGCGGCGCCGTGGCGAACGCCAACGCGTGCGCCAACGAGACGCGGAACATCTGTTTCGGCATCGGCCAGGGCGGGCTCACCTACGACGCCGTCACCAGCGGCAAGACTCAGATTGTCAGGAACGATTTGCCGGGTGAGTGCGCCATGGCCTTCACCGCCGAGCCGCGCCTGCCCAACTGGCGTTCAGTGATGGACAATGCCCGCCGGGTAACGTTCGTGGTGCCGGAGGGGTCTGGCTCGGAAGCGTTTGTGCGCAAGGTGTTCCAGGCTGAGCCGGCACTGGCGGGCATGCAGCCCAACTTCGATTATGTCAGCGGCCAAAATGCAATCATTGCCGCCGTCCAGGG
>JBCDFB010000246.1:0-4469 GCA_039178655.1 Pseudomonadota bacterium
CGGCCCGAACGCCTCAATGGGAACTGCCATCAACGAGCCGGCTCGTCAGGAGCAAGGCGCGCCAGCAGGTGGGTGACCACGATGAGACCCGCCCCCACGGGGATCGCCGCATAGGGCCAAGCCATGGAAATCTCCATGGCGCTGGAGAACTCCGCCTGCCCCAGGGCAACGTATTGGGTGCCCAAGAACGCCAAGAAACCCATCAAGGCGACGATGATGACGTCGCGCAGCAAGGCGGCGAAGGTCTTTAGAACACCCGGCAGACGATCGGTCATGAAGGTGATCTCGATCTGACCTTCGTTGCGCATGACTGCAGCGGAGCCGATCATGGTGATCCAGGCCATTAAAAACCTTGCCACCTCGTCGGTCCATGGGCCGGCGAAGTAGAGCCCCAGCATCTCCAGCTCATCGCGCAGATAGCGGCCGAACACCTGAATGGTGATGGCCGCCGTCATGACGACCATCATCAGGACGAGCGCGCCGTCCAGCACCACTTGCAGCGCCCGCGCGGCGCGGGCCGCCTTCCTGCGGATCATCCTGTCACTGGACCGCCTGGATCCTGTCCACCCAAGGCGCAATCACCGGGAACTCGTCCTTGATCGGAGCCACCGCCTCACGGAAGGGCGCCGTATCCACCTCGATGAACTCGATGCCGATTTCCTGAAGCTCGGCCTTCAGCGCGTCCTCCTTTGCAAGAACGGCTTCCGTGCCCGCCTGCATGGCTTTGGCACCCTCTTCGCGCAGGGCCGCCTGAAGCTCCGGCGAGAAGCTGTCAAAGCGCCGCGTATTCGTGATGAGGCTGTAAATGCCCACCACGTGACGCGTCATGGTGATGGTGTCCTGCACCTCGTGCAGCTTCCAGCGATGGATGGTTTCGATGGGGTTCTCCTGCGCGTCGATCACCCCCTGCTGCAGCGCGGTGAAGACCTCTTTCATCACCATCCCCGTGCCGTTCGCGTCGAGCTTGTTCCAGGTCTCCTGGTACATCCTGAGCGGTGGGACTCGGATTTTGAGGCCGCGCACGTCGTCAAGGGAGCGGACAGGCACGTTGCTGGAGATCTGCCGGGCCCCGCGATAGGCCGCGCCCACAAGGGTAAAGCCGCAATCCTCTTCGATCTGGGCGTAGAGCTCCTCACCCACATCGCCGTAGTAGACGGCGCGGAAATGGTCCACGTCGCGCAAAAGGAACGGATAGGCCTCGATGCCGGGAAGCTCGCAATAGCGGTCGAGCACGCCGATGGATTGCAGCACCATGTCGGTGGTGCCGATGCGCAGCGCCTCCACCTGCTCGCGCCAGGAGCCGGTAGTGCCGGAGTGGCGAATATTGACAACGGTGCCGGTGCGTTCCTGCACCGCTTCGGCCATCTCCGACAGGACTTCGTACCAAATCGAGTCCTGCGTTGCGACCATGTCGAGGTTGATCTCGGCCGGGTCAGCAGCGGTTGCCGGCAACGCAGTGGGGCCGGCGAGCGCAACGCCAAGCGCGCCGGTCAGAAGCATCATCCTCATGGATCGTCCTCCCTCTTCGTTGTTTTGTTTAGTGTGCCGCGACATGGGCGCCTCCGTCCACCGGCAAACATACCCCGGTGATAAAGCGCGCCTCCTCGCTGGCAAGAAATACTGCCGCGTTCGCCACATCAAAGGGCGAGCCGAGCCGTTTCATCGGAACGCCCTTAACCCGCGCAGCCGGGTCGGCGCCGCCCGCGTGGGCCGCCATGTGGACCGCAACGTGAGGGGTGTCGATGCGCCCTGGCAGGACGGCGTTGGCGCGCACGCCTGAAGCTGCATACTCCACCGCGATTGCCCGCGTGAGGTGATTGAGCCCGGCCTTCGCCACGGCGTATCCGATGTAGGCGTACGCGCCCACACGAAGGCTCGCCATGGACGACACGTTCACAATCGCGCCGCCACCCTTTGCAATCATGCCCGGAACCACGGCACGGCAGGCATGAAAAGCGCCGTCGAGGTTGACGGCGAACTGTGCACGCCACTCGTCCTCGCTCACCTCCATGAGCCCGCCGGCCACGTTCGAGCCCACGTTGTTGATGAGAATACCCACTGGCCCGGCACGCTCAGCAGCAGCCTTCACAGCCGCCGCAACGCTTGCGCTGTCGGTGACATCTGCGGAGAGGGGCCATGCCGTGCCCCTGTCCGCTTTGATCAGCCGGGCAGTCTCCTCGGCCGCTTCGGAGACGAGATCGGCGCAGATCACGCGGGCGCCCGCACGGGCCAAGGCAAACGCTGTCGCCCGCCCGTTTCCCCACCCGGGACCCACTGCTCCGGCCCCAAACACCAGCGCAACAGCACCTTTCAGCCGCTCGGAGCGCGCCGGCAGCCGATTACAGGATACGACTTGTTCCGTGCTCACACGCTGCGCCTTTCCAGACACGGCACCGAGCGCCAAACGACGCCGGCGCTCTTTTGCATCGCCGAGTGTGGACCCTCAGGGCCGAACGTTCCCCCAGACTGAGGTTTCGCCATGGTGCTTTGACCCCAAAGACAATCAACGGACCTTAGGAAAGCATCCAGCATCGGCGAGGCCATCTCACAACGTCCACTCGAAGATGGCCTGGTAGCTGTTCCAAAGTCTTCTGTGGAGCGGCTGCGTCCAACAGGTCAGCATGCTGACCTTGGCCGCCCACTTCGTTGCAGGCGCCGGGGAGCGCCGCAATGCATGAGGGTGTCCCGCTTCGCAGCGCAGAGCGACCACTGAGCGGTCGTAGGTCGCTTAGGTCAAAACGGCACCTACAACTCGCCGAGCCAGCGACGAAGCGCTTCACCAATCGCATGCGGCTGATCTTCCTGAATGAAATGCAGGCCCGCGCCGACATTCACGACTTCGATGTTGGGAAGACTTGAGGCAAAAAACTCCGCAACAGCTTGCGGGTTGAGCGAGCCCGGAGTGGCGGCGAAGTAGAGCTTCGGCAGGTCAGTCTCCTGCAACCACTTGCCATTTTCGAGCACTACGGCCGTTGTCTCCGCCGGCTGTCCGCCAATCGGAATTTGGCGCGGCCACACCAGCGTCGGCAGTCGGCTTTCAGGCGTCGGAAAGGGCGCTCGGTAGGCAGCCATCTCTTCGTCCGAGAGGTCACGCAGGACCCCGAACTGCGGCATAACAGTTTCGACGAAGAAGTTATTCTGCAGCATCATTTCTTCGCCGACACCTTGTGTACGCAGATTTCGGAATAACTCGCCGACTTCGGGACCCATCGCTTCATAGTTTGGGGCGGGCATTGCAGGCGGAACGATCGCCTCCATAAAGGCGATCCCACGCGTATTGCTTTCGTTAAGACGCGCATAGCGCATCCCGAGCACGGATCCCCAATCGTGGATCACGAACGTGATGTCTTCCAAGCCGAGTTCTTCGATGAACGCGTCAAGATACGCGGCATGCTCTTCAAATGTGTAGCCGATGTTGGGCTTGCCCGAATCGCCCATGCCGATCAGATCCACGGCAATCGCCCGGTGATCATCTGACACGTAGGGAATGATGTTTCGCCAAAGATAAGATGATGTCGGGTTGCCATGCAGGAAGAGCACCACAGGACCATCGCCCTCATCGACATAGGCCATCGTGGAGTCCAGGACGGAAACCGTTTCCTTGGAGTAGGGAAACTCAGCTGAGATTGCCCCCGCCTCTGCACCAGCTGCAGTTTGGGCGACAACTTCGACCGGGAAAGCCATGGTCGACACGGTCAGCATCGCGACTGCGGGTGGGATTATCGATCTCAAGCGCATCTTGAATCTCCTCATCTGCAGATGGTTCTGCCGTCAGAGCACGGCGTTGAAAGTCACCCAGGCGATCACGCCCAAAGCGGCAAACGAAACTGTCCAGAAGAGAGACCGGAGAAGCGGTATCCCCGCGAGTGCGACCACGGCGTAGAGCGTGCGCGATGCCACGTGGGCGATCGCGGCATACGCAAGAAGCGCGCTTTCCACCGCACCTTGAGTGAACAGGAGCACTGCCAGCGGCAACAGCAAACTCAGCGCTTCGATCTGGTTGCGGACCACCATGACGAGCCGTCTCTCCAACACGGTCTCGGGCTTGCGCTCGTCAAAAGTGCCGACGGTGTAAGCCATGCCGTGCCGGATATCCCGCCAAAGGGGCTGGAGAAGCAAAAGCACGCCGAGCAACATGGAGTTGGCGAAAACCGCTATGGATAGTTCAGTCATTCTCACTGCCCTTCCGAGGCGTAAACAGAAAAACTCATGATCGGCCGGCAACGACTTCCCCGACCGGACTGCCCGTTTCTGCGTCGGCGTGCGCGTCGGAAATCGCGCCGAAGTTGATGCTGTTGTGGTCGATAGGGGGACGGAGCGTTCCGCCTGCGGGCAATTCGGCGATGGCTCTGATCACCGCGCCCTAATGATCCTCACTGCCACTCATGATAGCGCGACCCGGAAAGACGCTGATCACCATCGACGCTGCAGCTTGTGAGCATCTGCGTGCTGGCCCGCGCCGGGACGCA
>JBCDFB010000247.1:0-4459 GCA_039178655.1 Pseudomonadota bacterium
CGCAGGGTTCTGAACATCCTGGATTCAAGCAGGCCATCACGCATCATACAAATCATCGATGCGTGCCGGACTGAAACCAGCTGGGAGCACAAAGCCGGGCCGCGCCGTTGGACGTCGCGGGGCAAAAGGGCTCCGGTCACAAGCATTTATGCCGCCAGCGCCGGCGAACAATCGCTGGACCGCGCAGACGACCGAGACAAAAACAGCCCGCGGCGAAGAGTGAACAATACCGAGGAGAAAGAGCTATCACCATTCGCCCGATATTTTACGTCTGCATTGGAAAAGACCGGGAACCTGCAGGCCGCATTTGATGAAGCAAAACCCAAGGTGGAGGCCTTCGCTCGGAAGCGCAATATGCGGCAAACGCCTGAGTTTATTCCGAACTATCGCTCAGGCGAGGAACGAGACGGGATCTTCCTCCACCCTGAGCTGACTACGAAGCCGGAAAAAGATCCGCAGCCCGACCCGCAAGGAAACAAGAAAACGCTCGTTAGCCTTGGCAGAACACCAAGCTATTCGCAGTTCCCCGCCTCCTGCCTTCTCAACCACGCGCCTCTCAACGAAGCGCTTGAACATAGAGCGCAAAATTGGCCCGTCGGCCACAAAGAGGCTGGCCACAAATGTATCGTCAACGCCTTCCTCAATGCCTACGGCGTGCTTGAGGTTGTCGATATCGAAGAACGCCGCGGGCGCCCCGGCGGCATTAAGGTCAACCGGGCGATATCGGGGAGCATCGTCAAAGAAGGTATGTTCCTCCACACTGTCCGGTTGCCCCGGGGGACCACGGACCGCAGCGGTCGTCCGTTCAGTACAATCGACGATGCCATAAGCGTTATCGGCGAATATTTTCACCCGAAAACAACCAGCTACGCCGTGTGGAGGGACCAAACGACCAATGCACGCATGCCACAGAAATTCCCGACGAGGTGACATGCGCCACCTTTTCGTCGCCGCCGCGCTTCTCATCGCCTCTGCCGCCCATGCTCAAAGCCAAAGCGCACCGGCCGAGCTGAATTTTCTAGAACTCATCGACATGGAAGAAGGCCCCGGCCCCCTGGGCACCCGCCGCGTCTCGCCCGTTGCCGACCGCGAAATCCTGGACCTGTCGTTCATCGCCCTCGACCAGGCGGTCCCCATCAACCTTGCCAACCTGCGCATCGGCCCATTCGACAGCCAAAGCGAGTTCAGCGAAATCTGCGTGGAAATTGCCTCCCGCGACCCGCTCTACACCAACTCGCTGCAATACCAGATCCTGTCCTCATCCAGCGGCCTTGAACGCGCACCGACCAACGCCTCCAAGCGACCAGACCTACTACAGCGTACCAGCCGAACTGCCACAGGTGTCACCGCCCGCCTGGCTGCCGATTGTGACGCGGGCGAGGTGCGCAACTATACCATCGCCTCCATGGACGCTGACCCCACCCACCTCCGGCTGAGAATGCGGTTCCGAAGCCGCCTGCGCGCCGCCACACTCGACGCGGAGGACGGCACAAGCATCAACTTGCCCTGCCGCAGGGGCAGCACCGCCCGCCACGCCGGCGAGCGCGCCCCACCCGACAGCAGCATTTACGACTGCACCCTGCCCCTTACCGCCCCCATCCGCCCCGGCGATTATTTCCTCACCATTGCCTACCGCGACGGAAGCAACACCGACGGCAACTGGGACTCGCGCGTTTTCATCCCCCACTTCACCGCTGCCGACTGACCCCACGCCCATGCAACGTTTGCGGCGGCACCGGCGTACAATCCAAAAAATTCTTTACTGGGCGCTCGCCGGCATCGTGCTCACCATCGGCCTCACCCTTATGGGGAAGCTGGCCATTGTCGTGCTGTTCCGCAGCGTCGACACCTTCATGGTCACCGCCACCACCACCGAATTCTCCTACACCGTGGACAGCGCCCAACGCTCTACGCTCGAACTCACTGGAAGCGCCGTCGATACCTCCCCCACCGGTCCCGACGCTCTGTTCATCGATTGCGTGACCGGTCGCTTCACGCCGGTCATCAACGCCACCATGGCCTTCCAACTGGAGCCCGGCGCCATCCAGCGCATCACCATCAGCGCCCCGCCGGGCGACACCGGCGAGCCTTCACCGCCCGTTCTGGGAGCTCTTACCGCCCACGGTCGCACCGACCTTCCGTCAACAATCCAAGCCGACGACCTCACCATCACCGCCCCCCAAGGCGAATGCGGCCCGCCGGCGAAAAAACCCGCCCCCGCTCAGCGGCTGCTCATCGATGGCCCGATCATCATCGGCGGCGCCCAAATCTTTGAGCGCAACCTCGACTACTCCGCTGCCGGCCCACAAACCCCCATCACCCCGTCCGCACTGCCGCTCGGTGCAGAACCCATTTTGCGCGGCGGCACCGCTACCGTTTTTGGCCGCGCCATCAGCCCTGAGCCCAGTGGCCAGTGGGGTAAGTTCTTGAGTGCCCTTGGCTTTCAGCCCAGCCTCTTCACCGTGTTCGATGAGCCGATCCCGCTGCCCCCCGGTGCCAGAGTCCGCTTTGTGCGCGATAACAAAACCGCCCGCGCTGTGGGCTACGCCGAGCTTGCCCCGGGCATGGATGCCTTCACCCTGCGCCTCAGCGCTCACGCCGACTATTTGGAGATTGACCCCCTGCCGGGCTCGGAAATCCGCGAGGAGACCGCGGGCCCATCGCCGTGGCGCGACGTCATCCGCGTCAACCCCATACAGCGCGCGTTGCGCGACCCAACCCTATCGGGGCCCATCTCGGTGCTGTTAACAGCGCTCGGCGCTGTCAGCGGTGTGCTGGTGAGCCTGCGCGTCGGCGGTCTTTTTATGACGCCCGCCAGTAAGCCTAGCCGCCCCACAAATCGCCGCCGCACCATCGACCCCCCCGCCGTGCGCCGACCACGGCGCCGCCGCTGAAACGCGGCCCGCTGGGGTACGATCAACCTCAGCGATTGACGCCGCAATCGCTTTTATACTTGAGCATCTTGTCTGCGAACGTTTCTGCTCTGTCAGATGGTTCCCCCTGATCGAGACAGGCTCGAGACAAACGAAATCGGGACCCTGCGTCGAACTGCAATTAGCCGTTAGCGACCGGGAGTTCGGCAAGAAACCGCGGAGGTCAGAAGACTCGCAAAAACCGTGGTTCTGGGAACCTGCGGAATGGATCTCTAGTTCGCGCTGAGCGAAGCATCTCGCCCCTCCCGCAAACGACCCCTCGTTGCCTGCTGGCTTGTTTCGGTTGAACTCCTGGTTCCCAGAAACGTCTTCGCTCAGCCCGCCTGGCCTACTCCGCTCGGTGGAGCGCCTACGGTCACCAGCCTACCGTTGGCGCAAAGGCCGACCCTCCACGAACACTGCCGTTGCCATCGGTGAGGGAAATTGATGGGAGGAAAAGCATGAGTTGCATGGAAGGGTGTGATGCTTCTACGTTCCGACCGCTGCGAGCGGGTAGGCAGCGGCGCACACAGTCTTCGGAACCCAAGGGTGTACCCTATGCGAACTTTGATGATCGCAGTGATCATGGTTATCCCGGGCGCTCCGGCACTTGCACAAAGTGACATCAACTTCTGCGATAACCCGACACTCACGCTCAGTGATCGTATGGCGGAGCACATCGACCATGGCGCCGAAGGGCTTTCAGTCGGGGACCGCCGGGTGGGCCGGATGACGCTGCGCACCAGCGATGGTGCCGAAGCCGGTGTGATGTTTTTTCAGTCACAGATGCTGCGGGAACCGGCAGCCGCGCAGGCGCATTTCGTGACGGGGCAAAACACATTCGTCACTGACCGCGGCACGATTTTCACGCTCTACGCACAGGAGTCGCCGGATCAGGACTATGGCGACGCCGACCACAGGCCCCACGCGTTGGAGCTTGCCGTTATCGGCGGAACTGGGCTCTACGCGGACGCCCGCGGCACGATCACCGTTGCCCCCCGCGCTGAACGGCCGTCGGTGACGGTTTCGCTCACCTGCCCGTAATTCAGAGACCGGCGTCCTTCGACATCTACGGCTTGCGGCCAAGGACAGAGTAGCCGGCCGCCGCTGTCCGTGTCTGGCTAAGCCAGTAGCCGCAAAGACGATGATGATGCCTCCAAGCGATGGACCCGTCGGTTCCGCTCAAGGCGGCATAAAACTGATACTTGCAGGTAAGCGGCGAAACGGTCGTTTTTGGGGCCAGTCAGGTACGCGCTGTCCACAACGCTTGGCGTACATCTGTGCCAGTTCGAACGGCGAGGGCGATGATGCCCGGCCAGTTTGTAAGCGTGCAGGATCACGCTGCGCGCTTTCAAACCATGGATCAAGTAATTACTCCACCACCGACCAGTTTTCATCGGGGTTATAGGCGGTGATAGCATCGCCCAGTTGCAGTGTGTCTTCGCCAAGGTCGGCCTCGTACACGATGCCGTTCTCACCCACCATCAGCGTCATGATCCCCGTCTCACCGTAGGCGGAGGGGAAGGCCACCATGGCATGGCCGCCGA
>JBCDFB010000248.1:0-4450 GCA_039178655.1 Pseudomonadota bacterium
GGAGTTTATCTTCGACCCGGCCACCGACACTTTCTCGTTCCTAGAGGTCAACACCCGTTTGCAAGTGGAGCATCCGGTGACGGAGGCGGTGACGGGGATCGACCTTGTGGAATGGATGATCCGCGAAGCCTGCGGCACTCTTGACCTGGGGGCTGCGCAGTTCGAAGGCCGTGGGCACGCCATTGAGGCGCGGATCTACGCTGAAGATCCGGCCAATGGGTTCCGCCCTCACTCGGGACGCATCACGCACGTGGCGTGGCCGCAGGGCGAGCGCGTTGACACTTGGGTCGAGCCGGGGACTAACGTGCCACCCCACTACGACCCGCTGCTCGCAAAAGTCATTGTCCACCGCAGCACCCGCGAGGAGGCGCTTGATGCGCTCTCCGCCGCGCTGGCTCACACCGAGATTTTTGGCATCGCCACCAACACAGCGTACCTGCGCGATGTTGCGGCCGCCCCGTTCCTGCGCACCGGTGCCGTTTCCACCACGGCCCTTGCGACGCTCGACCACCAAGCACCGACGGTGGATGTTCTCTCGCCCGGCACGCAGTCCACCTTGCAGGATTGGCCGGGGCGGGTGGGGGCTTGGCATGTGGGAGTTCCGCCCTCTGGCCCCATGGACGCTGTGTCCCACCGGCTCGCCAACGCGGTTGTCGGCAACCCTGACGACGCTGCTGCTTTGGAAATGACGCTTTCCGGTCCGACGCTGAGCTTCCAGTCAGCCGCCACCATTGCGATTGCCGGCGCGGACATGGGCGCCACCGTCGATGGCGAGGCCGTTCCGCCCTTGACGCCCATCGAGTTGGCCGCGGGGGCGACGGTCACCTTCGGTATCGCAGCGCTTGGTTTGCGCGCCTACCTCGCCGTGCGGGGAGGGTTCGCGGCGGCACCGTTTTTGGGGAGTGGCGCCACATTCACCCTCGGCGGGTTTGGTGGGCATGGGGTCGGCGCACTGCGGGCGGGCGATGTCTTGCGTCTTTCAAATTCGCCGACCGTCTGTCCGCCACGTGCTGCACCGGAGGCAGCACTGCAACTCACCCATACGTGGACGCTCGGGGTCCTTTACGGCCCCCACGGAGCGCCGGACTACTTTACCGAGGCCGACATAGAAACGCTGCTCTGCACGCCGTATCGCGTCGGGGTCAACAGCGCGCGCACAGGCGTGCGGCTTGAAGGCCCGAAGCCAAGTTTCGCGCGTCCTGACGGTGGCGAAGCGGGCCTCCACCCGTCCAACATCCACGACAACGCCTACGCCGTCGGTGCTGTGGACTTCACCGGCGACATGCCGATCATCTTGGGGCCGGATGGGCCAAGCCTTGGTGGCTTCGTCTGCCCCTTCGTGGTCGCCCTGCCTGACCTTTGGAAGGTGGGTCAGCTGCGCCCCGGTGATACGGTTCGTTTCGTTATCGCCACGCGTGAGGGCGCCGTGGCCGACCAGCGCCAAGAGGACAAAGCGGTGCGTGCGCTCTCACCCCCGCCGGTCCCGACGCGCTTTACAGATGCGCCGCGCGAGGAGGCGGTGCGTTTGCGCCGGGACGATGGCCCGGTTGGGGTCGTCTACCGCCGCAGCGGTGAAGACAACATACTGGTCGAGTTCGGCGACAACGTCTTGGACCTTTCTTTGCGGGTGCGGGTGCATGCGCTCATGGAGGCGGTTCATGCCGCTGCCCTTCCGGCGGTGATCGATGTGACCCCGGGTATCCGTTCTCTGCAAATCCACTACGACAGCGCGGCCCTCACCGAGGCGCGCCTCCTCGACCAGCTCGACGGGTTGGAGCAAGACCTGCCGCCGTCCGACGCGATCCGCGTGCCCTCACGCACCGTGCATCTGCCGCTTGCTTTCAACGACAGTCAGACGAGGCTTGCAACGGAGCGGTACCAAGCCAACGTGCGGCCCGATGCGCCGTGGTGCCCCTGGAATATCGAATTCATTCGCCGCATCAACGGGCTCGACGATGTGGAGGATGTGCGGCGGATCGTGTTTGGCGCGGACTACTTAGTCTATGGCCTCG
The DNA here is from genome assembly GCA_039178655.1 of Pseudomonadota bacterium. Lineage (GTDB taxonomy): Bacteria > Pseudomonadota > Alphaproteobacteria > Rhizobiales > Amorphaceae > Acuticoccus. The sequence continues at coordinate 2,013 of JBCDFB010000248.1, forward strand.
GCGACGTTTATCTTGGTGCGCCCGTGGCAGCGCCGCTCGACCCGCGGCATCGGCTGGTGACCACGAAGTACAACCCTGCACGCACCTGGACGCCGGAGAACGCGGTGGGCATCGGCGGCGCGTACATGTGCATCTACGGGATGGAGGGGCCGGGTGGTTATCAGTTTGTTGGCCGCACAGTCCAAGTATGGAACACGTACCGCCAGACCTCAGCGTTCCGTGATGGTGTTCCTTGGTTGCTGAGATACTTTGACCGCATCCGCTTTTACGAAGTGAGCGAACGAGAACTTTTGGAAATGCGGGAAGGTTTTCCCTACGGCGCAGTGGGCATCAGCATCGATGAAGGGGAGCTTGATATTGCTTCCGAGGAGGCCCGGCTCGCCGCTGCGGCGGGCGAGATAGCGGCGTTCACCGCCCGTCGGCAGAGCGCGTTCGAGGCCGAACGCCTGCGATGGGAGGAGGCGGGCCTCATGGTTCCGGCGGATCCGCCGCTGGCCTCGGGCTCAGGGCTTTCCAACGACAGCCGCCGCACGGTCGACGCTCCGCTCTCCGGCGTCGTGTGGTCGCTTGCGGTAAAGCCCGGTGATACCCTGGAACCCGGTGACACTGTGGCGATCCTCGAAGCAATGAAGATGGAGGTTGCGGTGGACGCCACCACTGCGGGGACCGTTGCTGACGTCCTTGTGGGGCCCCGTGATCTGGTGGACGCCGGCGCGCCCATCATTGCGTTCGCCGACTAAACTGGTTTCGCTTTAGAGGGGATCACAACGGTCGGGGCGGGCCGCACACGACCCCCATGTTCGAGCCGGTTTGAAACCTGAACATGCGTATGTGCACACCAAAACGCGTCTTGTTTATTCGCTCTGCCGGTGGCGAACAGGGCCACAATACGTCGAGCGACGCGAGATTGATTTTGCCTTCTCACACCTTATGCCCGAACGAGGATAGGGCATGCCGGTCTTCAGGGAGGACCAGCTCGCCCTTTGCCAAGCGCTGCTTCAGGTAGCTAAAAGTCTGCACGGTTTGTGCGTGTAAGTGTTCGCCAGCAATGATCGGCTCGTATTTTGCCGGCACTGTTGGGGACACGAACTCCGGTAGCGGTGATACTCGCGTATGGTAGTCGCAGGAGAAGAACAGAGGGAAAGAGTAACGTTCTTCGGAGACCTTTCGGACCCGGTGGGACGTGGCGCGGAACGCGCCGTTTGACCACACTTCCATCATGTCACCGATATTGACGACAAACGCACCGTCGACTGGTGCGGCGTCGATCCACTCTCCTTCAGAATTGACCACTTCAAGCCCAGGCGCTGTGGGCAGGAGTAACGTGAAGACTTCGTAGTCCGTGTGGGCGCCGATGCCGGGGGCATCCGCCGCCGGATCGGGGTCATGGGGATAGTGGATGAGCCGCAGTTGCGAGGGTGGCTTCTTGAAGTGCTGATCAAGGGCGTCAGGCGCGAGGCCTAGGGCTTCGGAGAATCCCCGGATGAGCTTCATCCCCAGTTGGAAAGCCGCATCATAATAGGCGGACACATCGCGCTGGAAAGTTGGAAGATCGAGCGGCCACTGATTGGGCCCCAGGAAGGGGTTCCCGCTCCTGTAGTCAGGGTCATCCGCGGGAAGGTCAGCCGATAGGTCGAAGGCTTCCTTTTTGTCTTTTGTGCCGCTTGCAAACACTTCTTCGCCCTCGGGAACATAACCCCGATGGTTTTGAGATTTGCCGATGTACACCTTCATTTTCTCGTCATGAGGGAGATTAAAGAACGCTTGCGCCGCATTTTTGAGGTTGCTGATAAGGTGCTCAGAAACACCATGACCAGTAATGTAGAGAAAGCCCACTTCCTCAGCTGCTCGCCTGATTTCGGCGACAACTCTTTTTTGTTCCGCCGGGTCCGATCCTCCGAGGCCAGAGATATCGATTACGGGGATCTCAGAAAATGCACTCATTGCGATGCCCTTCCTGTGTTGGATCGAAGTGAGAAAGACTTCATGGGAGCAGTGTGAGGGGGCCCGAAACATCCCTCTGGGAACGCTAAGCTTTCGCCGGTCTGCGTAGGCCACGGCACCGGAGCGCCCGCTTCCAACAAAGGTCCTTGACCAGAAGCAACGCATAAGAGTGCGATGTGCTCGCGCCCATTATGTTCGGCCAAGACAAAGATCGAGCCGCCGGGGCGCGGCGCCGCGCAAAACCCGAACCGCCCCACCGACAAAAGAAAGCCCGTGGTTCCAGAAGGCGCTCGAAACTCCATGGCGCAATCGTGTTCACCGGCAATTTCTTCTTTCTGCCAGTATTCCACGTAGGGTGAATGGACGCCGTCTTCCCGCAGCTGCGACCCCTCGAAAGTCAGCGTGCCTTCATCGGGAGCGCCATCGGTGACGGAGCCATGTGCGATGATTGGTTTCCAGGTGAAGACTTGTCGGCACATTGTCGAAGAGCGGAC
>JBCDFB010000249.1:0-4417 GCA_039178655.1 Pseudomonadota bacterium
CGCGAGCATCTCAAAGGCTATATGGAGGCGCGCGACAACTTCGTCGCCTCCCCTGCACCGGCCTCCACGCTCATGATCGTGTCCGGCTTCGCGCGATATTTTCGAAGCACAATGTTGCTTGCGCAAACGCGCCTTCAGGTACTTTGTCGTCCAAAGTGATGCCCAGTTGGCCGGAGAGGACGAGCAGACGTATCCCTGCAGGCACTTCCACTGCGTGGGCGTAGTTGGCGAAAGGCGGGCGGATGGATTTTGGCGTATAGGTGCGCATGTCATCGTCCATGAAAGCCGGGCGAGGGCGTGCAGTGAATAGCCGTAAGCGGCATGTGATTTGCACCTTTGAAACATGATGCGGAAGCGTCGCAAGATCGTTGAAAGCGCGCGCCGCCACGCTAACCCTGTCTTCAAATTGAAAATTGACGACGACCAGCCATGCGACCGAGAGGGACGGACATGATCAACAGGGCTTCCACAGCGCTCGCCACACTTTTTGCAGCCGCCGTCGCTGCAGGCGCCGCATCTGCGCAGGACCTTACTTCTGTAACGTTCGGCACCAATTGGCTGCCCCAGGCCGAGCACGGCGGCTACTACCAGGCCGTCGCCGATGGCACCTTCGAAGCTTGCGGGCTGGACGTGACCATCGCGCCGGGCGGACCGCAGGTGAACAACCGCGCGTTGCTTCTCGCGGGCCGGATCCAGTTCCACATGGGCGGCAACCTTTTGCAGGTCTTCTCAGCAGCGGAGCAGGACATCCCCCTCGTGGTGGTTGCCGCGCACATGCAGAAGGAGCCGCAGATCATCATGAGCCATCCAGGCCAAGGGTTGGACACCTTTGAAAGCCTGAAGAATGCAACGCTCTTCATCGGCGAGAACGGCTTCCAGTCGTACTATCAATGGATGATTGACGAGTACGGTTTCACTGCCGAGCAGCGTCAGCCCTACACGTTCAACCCCGCGCCGTTCCTTGCCGACCCGCAGTCCGGCCAGCAGGGCTATGTGACGTCTGAGCCTTTTGCGGTTGAGCGGGAAGGCGGCTTTGAGCCGAACATCTTCTTGCTGGCGGACTTCGGCTTTGACAGCTACGCGACCACCGTTGAGGTGATGCAAGAAACCATCGACACCATGCCCGACGCGGTGAAGTGCTTTGTCGAAGGCTCGTCAAAGGGTTGGTACAACTACCTTTATGGCGACCCCAGCGCCGCGAACGCTCTGATCCAGGAAGCCAACCCGGATATGAGCGATGAGCAGCTTGCCTTCTCCATCGAGAAGATGAAGGAGTATGGCATTGTGGATTCCGGCGACGCGCTCGAACTGGGGATCGGCGCAATGACGGCGGACCGCTTCACGTCGTTCTACGAGAAAATGGTCGCCGCTGGTGTGGCGCCTGAAGGGATCGACCTTGAGAGCATGTACACGCTGGACTTCGTCAACCAGGGCGTCGGGCTCGATATCAAAGAAGCGCTCACGGGCAACTGAGTAATGGACGGCGACGTGCTCCCCGCACAGCCGCCCTCAGCGGTGCCGGCCGAAGCGGCACCGCCCATTATCCGTTTGCGCGCCGTCTCCAAGACCTTCGACAACGGCACCCATGCGCTGGACGGTGTCGATCTTGATGTGGCCGACGGCGAGTTCCTGTCACTCCTCGGCCCGTCGGGCTGCGGCAAGAGCACCATCTTGCGCCTGATTGCCGGGCTCGAAGCGCCCAGCGAGGGCGAGATGCAGCGCCAAAAGACCGGCGCCGGCCAAGATGTGGGCTTTGTGTTCCAGGAGCCGACGCTGATGCCCTGGGCGCGGGTGTTTGAGAATGTGTGGCTGCCGCTGCGCCTGAAAGGCGCTTCGCGCCGGGAGGCGGAGCCGCGCGTGATGGATGCGCTTGAAAGCGTCGGCCTGAGCGACTTTCGCAGCGCATTCCCGCGCGAACTCTCCGGCGGGATGAAGATGCGCGTGTCCATCGCACGGGCCCTTGCGACCGACCCTTCCATCCTCCTCATGGACGAGCCCTTTGCCGCGCTGGACGAAATCACCCGCTTCCGCCTCAACGATGACCTGTTGGAGCTGTGGGATGCCAAGGGTTGGACGGTGGTTTTCGTCACCCACTCCGTGTTTGAGAGTGTGTTCCTCTCCACGCGCATTGCGGTGATGACCGGACGGCCTGGGCGCATCGCCACCTGCCTTGAGATCGACGAGCCGTCGCCGCGATCGGAAAGCTTCAGAACATCGGCCCGCTACGGCGAGATTGCGCGGGACACCTCCAAAGCCCTCCATGCGGCGATGGCGGCGTGACGACCCGTGAGGCGGACGCTGAGGGGGCAAACCGCCCCTTCCCGCTTGACGCCCCGGCCCGGGCGGAGCGAGCGCCAGCCCGCGACCTGGAAGCCATGCGCGAGATGCGCAACAACGCGCTGCGTATCGGCCTTCCCGCGCTTTGGGTGACGCTGCTGTTGGTGGGATGGGATTTCCTGGTCACCGTCAACCAAATTCCGCAGTATATCCTGCCGCGGCCTGGCGTTGTGGCTCAAACAGTCGCCTCGGACTGGCACATTTTGTGGCCAGCCCTTTTGAATACTCTTACAATTACCTTTGGGGCACTGTTCCTCGCAACGGTGGGTGGTGTTCTCCTCGCAGTGGGACTCGCTCAGTCCAAAATTGTTGAATACTCAATTTCACCAATAGCAGTGATTTTGCAGGTCACGCCGATTGTTGCGGTATTTCCACTTATCAACATTTATGTCGAGAACATCTATACAAAGCTTTTGCTCTGCGCATGGATAGTGGCTTTTTTTCCGACGCTCTCTAACTCGATGTTGGGCCTTAAATCGGCTGATCGAAATCTTGTGGCGCTCTACCGTCTTTACGGGGCATCGGAGTGGCAGACACTCAGGTACCTCAAGCTGCCGTCGGCCATGCCGTATGTTCTGGGCGGCCTTAGGATCACCGGCGGGCTTTCACTGATCGGGGCGGTGGTCGCCGAGTATGTGGCCGGGTCCGCCGGGGTGGGCACCGGGCTCGCCTCGCGCCTCATCGAAGCGGCATACCGGCTGAACAATCCGCGGCTTTTCGCGGCGCTGTTTCTGCTCTCGCTCACCGGCGTCCTCATCTACGTTGTGCTCTCGTTCGTCTCCACGCGCATCCTGCGCCAATGGCACGAAAGTGCGCTGAAGGATGCGCGGTGAGGCTGACAAACGCCAGAGTTCCCGGGCCGCTGCTGGAGAGCCCTGACGAGCCGCTAAAGCTGGTCGATATTGTGTTGGACGGGGACAGGATCGCGCTGGTCGAGCCTGCTTCTGGCGGTGCCCCGGCAGACGGCAACGTTGATTGCGACGGCGGCATTGTGCTCCCGGCGTTCGTGGACATGCACACGCATTTGGATAAGGGGCACATCGCGCCGCGCGCACCCAATCCGGACGGTACCTTCGCCAGCGCCCTTGCAACCGTGGGCGATGACAGCGCGGCCCACTGGACGGCGGCTGACGTGGCGGCGCGCATGGAGTTTGCGCTGCGTTGCGCCTACGCGCACGGGACCGCCTCCATGCGCACCCATATCGACAGCCAGGAAGGGCAGCTTGAAATCTCCTGGCCCGTGTTTGCCGATATGAAGTCCCGCTGGGCGGAGCGCATCACTTTGCAGGGCGCGAGCCTCACGGGGATCGACCGGCTTCCGGCAGATATTCCCCGACTGTTCGATGTGGTGACGGCCCACGGCGGGATGGTGGGTGCGGTGCTTTACCCGGTGCCGCAGCTTCGCGAGGGCGTGCGCGCGCTGATGGAAGAGGCGGAGGCACGGGGGCTCGACATTGATTTCCACGTGGACGAGGCGCTGAACCCGCAATCCAACTGCCTTTCCGTGGTGGCTGAGGAGGCGGACCGCATCGGCTTTTCCGGCACCGTGACCTGCGGCCACTGCTGCTCGTTGATGGTGATGGACGAAAGCGAAGCGGACCGGACGCTGGATGCCGTTGCCGCCGCGGGCCTTTGCGTTGTCTCACTCCCCCTTTGCAATCTTTACCTCATGGATCGCGATGCCGGGGCGCAGCGCACCCCCCGGATCCGCGGCGGCACGCTGGTGCATGAGATGGCCGCACGGGGCATCAAGGTTGCCTTTGCGTCGGACAACACGCGCGACCCGTTTTACGCGTTCGGCGATCTCGACATGCTTGAGGTGTGGCGCGTGGCAAAGCGCGTCATGCATTTGGACCATCCTGTGGGCGATTGGCCGCGCACGGTGAATGCGGCGCCGGCGGCCATCATGGGTTTGCCTGACAGGGATGCCGTTGCGCCTGGCGCTCCTGCAGATCTCATCTTGACCCGCGCGCGCGACTATTCGGAGCTGTTCTCGCGGCCCCACGCCGACAGGACCGTTATCCGCCACGGGCAAAAGGTGGATGCCGCGCCGCCGGATTATCGCGAGTTGGATCCGCTC
>JBCDFB010000250.1:0-4391 GCA_039178655.1 Pseudomonadota bacterium
ACTCAACGAAGCGGCTTACCTTGCAGAGATCATTCGCAGCGGCATCCTTGCCGTTCCCGCCGGACAAACCGATGCCGGCCGCGCACTTGGCCTCCGACAATCCGCCATCATGCGGCTCATCGTTCTGCCCCAGGCAGCACGCATCATCATCCCGCCCCTCGGCAACAGTGTGAATGGCCTTTTAAAAACTACGTCGATTACCTCGGTAATCTCCATGGAAGAGCTTTTGCGCCGTACGCAAATACTGATTCAAGAAAAATTTCTAGTCCTAGAACTGTTTACCGTGGCAGCGATCTACTACCTGATCCTCACCACACTCTGGGACCTGGTCCAGCGCCGGCTCGAAGCGCGGTTCGGGCGCGGCGCCACGCAAAACGTGACGATCCGCGAGCCTTATTGAGCGGGCATCAAGGACATCAGCGCCCTGGCCCGGATGGTAGAGCGGTTTCGTTTGGCTTCGGATCATGGCGAATAGCCCGAAGCGGCCTTGGATTGTGGTTCTCAATCGGTTTTGACGTTGTCTCTTCTGTACACTTGAGCGCGAACGGCCCTAACTCTTGACAGGCGCCAACGGCGAAAGCCGGAGAAAAGGCAGTAAACGCAACAGAAAGGGCGGCGGGCGTTGAGCGCGCAGCGTTCTGTGGCGCTCCGGTCGCGACCGCGTGCGGGCGCTGACATGGCGTACGTCTCGTCATCGCTCTGTCATTGGGTCGCGATAGGAGCCTGCCAGCCCTCCAAACGCTATGCAAAAAGGATCCGTCAATGAAAATAACCCGGTTTCTCATTGCGACCGCGCTATCAACGGTACTCACCTCGTCAGCATTCGCCCAAGACAGCGGCGCAAAGAACGTCATCTTGATGATCTCCGACGGGATCGGCTTCAACGGTTGGCTAGCCTCCGATTACTTTCAAGGAAAGTTAAACCAGCAGACTTATCAGGTGACCCGCCCTGACGGCACGACTCCGGTGGTCTTTGGTCTCAAGCATGACTCACTGAACTTGATCGATGCCACCGGTCAGCCGCTGCCCAATGCCTCGGACGTGGCCGATGCCGCCGGTGCTGTTCCGCAGGGCTACGACCCCCGCACCCGCTGGTCGCAGTTCGACGGAGCCTTCCGCAACGACTATCCACCGGTGAGCGAGCGCTACACCTCCTACACGGACTCCGCCGCCGCCGGGACCACCATGCACACCGGTCGCAAGACGGCGAACGGCCGCCTCAACATGGACTGGACGGGGACAGAAGAGTTTCAAACCATCGCCCAAATCGCGATGGATCAAGGCCGCTCCGCTGGTGCGGTCACCACTGTGCAAGTATCCCATGCGACCCCCGCCTCCACCATCGCTCACAACATCTCGCGCCAGAACTACGCGGAGATCTTCAACGAGATGGCGGGGAGCGAGCTTGCGGTCATGATGGGAGCCGGCCATCCGTTCTATGATGACAGCGGCAATCCAGTGACGCCTGACACCAGCGCCGAGCGTGACCCGTTCCGCTTTGTGGGGGGCGAGGACACGCTGACTGCCCTTACTAGCGAGGACGGGCTCAATGGGTTTACTTTCATTGACGACGCCTCAGCATTTGAAGCGCTTGCCGACGGCGAGGACCTGCCGGAGCGCGTGATCGGGATCGCAAAGGCGCGCAACACCTTGCAAGCCTCGCGCGAAGAGCTCGACGACGCCGATACCCCCTCCGGAATGGCCTTCAACCCGGTGGTCCCCGACCTTGCCACCATGAGCATCGGCGCCATCAACGTGCTCAACCAAAACCCTGACGGTTTCTTCCTCATGATCGAAGGCGGTGCCGTGGACTGGATGGGTCATGCCAACAACATGCCGCGCTTCATCGAAGAACAGATGGACTTCGACCGGGCCGTTGATGCCGTCATCGAGTGGGTGGAAACCAACTCCAGCTGGGACGAGACGCTGCTGATCGTAACCTCCGACCATGAGACGGGCGGTATCTGGGGCGAAGGAACGTACACTAACGGTGAAGGCGGCCCGGTGGCGGCTGATCGGTCCGCCGATGCGCTTTTGGCAGCGCGCTACGACCCTGCTGAGGACCTCTTTAACGAGTTCCTGGCCGTGCAAGACCGCGGCGAAGGCAACATGCCCGGCTACCAGTTCGCATCACGCAACCACACCAATGAACTTGTGCCGCTGTGGGCAATGGGTCCCGGTGCGGGCGAGTTCGCCGAGTTCACCCGCACGGACCTAGAAGCGAAGCGTTTGTGGGGCGAGCAGTACGGCTGGGACGGTTCGTATGTGGACAACACGGCCGTGTTCCATGTGATGGATCACGCCCTGTCGGAACCATCCCGGAACGACTGAGCGCATCCTCAAAGCTCCCTGTTTCGCAAGAAGGGCTCGCGCTCGCGGGCCCAACCTTGCGCGCTCCCTCTCATCGCCCGCGAAGGCGACCCGCGGAGTTGCAGCACAGAGTGCTTCCCATTTAGGAGGCGGTCCGAAGCGCGTTCGCTGCGGGACGCTCGGCTGGCAGTTCATCCCTCAACACTTGCCAGGCGCGTTTTTCCAAGTCGCTTTGCTTGCGTCGCGCTCTCAGCATGTTGAGCTGAAGTTCGGCAGTGGGCAGTGCCGCAAGTGTGTCGACCGGCGTGAGCCGGCCAACCGCCACCTCAGCGCTCGCCAGGGTCTGGGGGAGCCACGCAATGCCATTGCCCGCGACACAGTGGCTCATCACAGCCGGAATGAACGCTGACGTGGCGACGGTCCGAAACGCAATCGGCGACCGGTGAAGGATCTCTTCGCGAAGCACTTCGCCGAGCGCCCCATCAGGGCACAACGTGATCAGCGGAACCGCGCCGCTTTGCCCGATGAGACGTTGCTTCAGCGCCTCACGTCGCGCTGGCGGGCCGCCGATATAGGGCCGCATCCAATCTGTTCCGATGGTTTCTTGGACCACGAGTTCCGGGTTGAGAGTCTGCCGGTGAAGCGGGCTTTCCAGGTGGATGGCGATTGACGCTGCGCCAGTCATAACTGCGGCGGAACAGTCTTTTCGGTCACCGGCCTGGACCTCAAGGCTCATGCCGTTGAGCGCCAGTTCCAGCGACGCCATCACCTGCGGAATGTGAACCATGGCGACGGTGTGGATCACCGCAATCGTGAGGTGCGGCTGTTGGGGTTCCTGTCCCCGCAGCTCCCGTTCCAGGTGGGCAAGCGAACGCGCAAGCCCCTCGATGTGAGGCAAGCTGCGCATCAAAGACCCACTTGGTCGAGCCGGCCGAGCGTTGCGCGCGGCAAGCTCCACGCCAAGCGTTTCCTCAAGGGCGCGGATCCGGCGCAAAAATGCCGGTTGGGTAATGTGCCGCTGTTCTGCTGCCGCAGTCAGCGACGGTGCGCGCGCCAACGCGATCAAGTCTTCCAATGAACGCCGATCCATTGCGCCCTCACCATGCCGATCCGGCATGATTGAACGGCAATTGGCATTGGACGGCAAGCTGGCTCGCTGGCAGCATTTTGTGCATGTGCAAAAAGAGGGCAGCGTGGACCAGATGGTGACTGCCGACAGCACCAGCTCAACCCCGGCCCGTAACGGCAGCCCGCCGGCCGCGCCCAAGGCACCAGCTTTTTGCGTGCCGCTTTGGACAAGACAACACGGTCCTGTTCTTGCAGCCGCAGTGTCAGCCAGCGCTACGAGGCTTAATCGACACGACCCGCACGAAGACGGTGGCAGCGAACCGAGGTTGTTTGCTCACCATGGGACCACTGACTGAGGAGGCTACACAATGACCAAGATGTTGACCGCAGTGTTGATGGGCGCAGGGCTCGCGCTCACGCCGGCTGCCGCGTTTGCGGATTCAGGCGACAGCCCCGTCCTTCAACGTATCGACGAGCGAGGAACCGTAAACGTCGGTCACCGGGAAACGTCCATCCCGTTCGCGTATTTGGACGATAGCGGCACACCCATCGGCTATACGATCGATGTCTGCATGAAGATCGTTGATGCCATCGGGGAGCAGCTCGGTCGCGATGACCTTGAAGTGAACCTTGTTCCGGTGACCGGGCAGACACGCATCGCACTCATGGCCAACGGGACCATCGATCTTGAGTGCGGTTCGACCACCAACAACCTCACCCGGCAGCGCCAGGTGGCATATCTGCCGACCACATTCATCACTGGGACCAAAATCGCCGTTGCCGAGGACAACGACGCCACCTCACTCGACGAGATGGAAGGCATGATCCTCGGGGTTTCATCTGGCACGACCAACGAGAAAACGGTGAAGGCGTACATCGAAGACAAGGGCCTTGATGTTCGCATCCAAGAATTCAAAGACCACGCTCAGGCTTGGCTTGCGATGGAGACGCAGCGGATCGACGCCTATGCGTCGGACGACGTTCTTTTGTTCGGACTTATCTCCAAAGCCAAG
>JBCDFB010000251.1:0-4282 GCA_039178655.1 Pseudomonadota bacterium
CCGCGATCGACGCCGTGTCCGGATCACGCTCGCCGAGCGACACGGCGTAGCCTGCCGATAAGATGGCGCCGGCCTTTGGTGCCCCGGCCTCGGTATGGGCGCGGATGAGATGGCTCGCGGCCCCCTGGTTGAGCGGGAGACGAACCCCTTCCTCCAGATGGTGGCGGATGGCCTGCGTGGAGTTCTGTCGCAAAAGGCAGATCCTCGCATCGCCGTCGCGCACATAGTAGGACGCGCTTTCGCCCGTCTGCTCGGCAAGCAGCTTCAGGATCGGGCGAACCTGACCGGCCATGTCAAATTGATTGCGGTAGCGCGTGCCGAGGCGCCAAAGGGTCGGGCCGAGCTGGAAGCGTCCGTCCTCGCGCCTCCGGATATAGCCAAACGCCTCCAGCGAGGCGCAAAGGCGCAAGATGGTGCTCTTGTAGAGACCGGTTCGCTCGGCAAGCTCCTTCAGGCTGAGGCTCTCCTGCTCAGCGCCAAAGCACTCCAAAACCGTCAACGCGCGGTCCACAGCCGCGACGCCCTTTTCGGCCATCAGCAGCGCCGCCAGGGTCGTGCGGTATTCGCGTTGCTTGGTGTTTTCACTTTACGAAGCCTCTCACAGACTGGTAATATAGAACAAAGTTCTGCCTGATAGAACACAGAAACTGTGAACGATTGATTTGGAAACGCAACGCTGCCGAGCATCGGGATCGTCGGTCGGCACTGGGAGGACACTATGCGGAAATTGCTTGCCACGGCGCTGATCGCCTTACCCGCCAGTCTCGGAGCGATGGCGACAGCCTCGGCCAACGAAGTGATCTTCAGCGCCGTTGGCCCCACCACGCAGGACTATCAAATGGCGGTCGCGTGGTCGAACCTTCTGAACGACGCGGATTCTGACATTCGGATGACCGTGGTCGACAACGGGTCGGTGAAAGGCCTGCGCCAGGTGGCGCAAGGCCGCGCAGATATCGTTGCCATAGGCGCACCGCACTACAAAGACGCCACACAGCGCGGCGGAAAGTTCGCAGAAGATCCCGAGGCGCTGGTGGAGAAGTACGGCGACATGAGTGCGCTCTTCGCCATCACCACCAGCGCGGCTCAGTACGTTGCAAGGGTGGACAGCGGCGTCACTTCAATTCCCGAGTTCAGCGGAAAGACGCTCGCCATCGGGCGGCCCGGAGGAAACGCCGGGCGGGTCACCACCGCACTTTTTGACGTGCACGGGATCGACCTTGAAGCAGGTGATGCTGACGGCCAGTACCTGAAGTATCAGCCGGCCATGGAGCAGATGGCCAACGGCACGATGGACGCCACGCTGGTATGGGGCGGGGTACCCCATGCAGCGGTCGACAATGCATCGCGGCAGATGGAGTTGCGCTTTGTCTCGCCCGACCCGGCGAAGCTCGGCGAGTTCCGCAAATCCATCACAAACGGCGAGTTCTACACGTTCCAAGAGGTCCCCGCCGAGATCCTGAACGCAGCCTACGACGGCCGCGTAAAGGTGGATGGGCCCGCCTATTTCTGGACATTTCCGTTCATGATGGTCGTGCGCAACGACATGCCTGAAGAGACCGCGTACGAATTGGTGAAGACCTTCTGGGACAACATTGAGACCATCAACAACATGAGCCCCGCGCTGGCGCTGATCACGAAAAAAGCCGCCCTTGAGGCTTTATCGACGGACATTCACCCAGGCGCTGCCCGCTACTATCGCGAAACGGGCCTCATGAACTAAGCGCGATGATGATTGCGCCCCGCGACCGGCTTTCGCCAGGGGGATAAACGGTGGGCGACAACGCACCGGCGGGCTCTCGCACGGCGCCCACCATGGCGCTGCAGGCAATTTTCTCGGCAACGGGACAAGCCTGCTGCGCCGCCATTGCACTGTTCGTCATCGCCACAACAGTCTTCGGGAAGTATCCGGCAGAAGCGCAATACGCGACTGTGCTCACCCTCGGGCTTGTTGCGGTCTTTACGCTAAAGCCAGGGCCGCTCGCACGGGACGGCCGAGTGACACTGCCAGACGCCGTCCTGAGCCTGATCCTCACGCTAGGGGCTTTGGGCACCGGGCTCTACTATCTCCAAAACTACTACGACATTGCCGCCTTCCGGGAGGGCATCCCCAATCAATGGGACCTCATCTGCTATGCGGTGGGGACCGTTGTGGTCACCGAAGCGGCACGGCGCGTGGAAGGCTGGGTGCTGGTGGGCATTGTGGTCACCGCGTTCCTCTACATGGCGTTTGGGCATTTGATGCCTGGCATCCTTCAACACCGCGCAATGCCCATCTCCAATGCGCTGGAGGTTGCCTACAGCTATCAGGGCATCTTCGGCATCGCGCTGGGCGCGGTGGTCGACGTGGTGCTGGCTTTCGTCATTTTGGGGGCGGCGATCCGTGTCTCCGGCGCAGGTGATTTCTTCAACTTCATTGCGCTGCGTGCCACCCGCGGGATGCGATCCGGTCCGGCGCAAAGTGCAATCCTCGCCTCCACGCTGTTCGGTTCGGTCAACGGGTCCGCACCGGCCAACGTCTCCTCAACCGGCGTCCTCACCATCCCTATGATGGTGCGCTCTGGCTTTTCAGCGCGCTTTGCCGGCGGCGTTGAAGCCACCGCCTCGTGCGTGGGGCAGATCATGCCGCCCATCATGGGGGTCGGCGCGTTCATCATGTCAGAGGTGACCGGCATCCCGTACGCAACGATCATGCTCGTGGCGATTGTGCCGGCGTTCCTGTTCATCTTCTCACTCTCCACCGCGGCCGTGTTGGAAGCGCAACGCCTTGGCATGAGGGCAGATGCGGCGGGCGCTGCAGAGACTTGGACGGCGCTGCGTGGGTCGCAGTCGATCGTGCTTGTCGCCGGTTTTTCAACGCTTCTCATCATGCTGTTCGCCGGATACTCGCCCACGTTTTGCGGACTGAGCGCGGCGGGCGTGGTCCTTGCGGTCGCTATGGTGCTGCCGGCGACCCGGTTTGGGTTCAAAACAGCACGTAACTTCCTCGTGGACGGGGGGCGCGACGGGCTGTCGGTACTCATTGCTTGCGCGGCCATCGGCGTCATCATCGGGGCAATCACGTCCACCGGGCTCGGCATCAAGCTCAACCAGGCCATCGTCTCCATGGGAGACAGCCACCTGCTTCTCGCGCTCCTTCTGGCAGCGGTCTGCTCCATAATCCTTGGGATGGGCCTGCCGACCGCCGCTTCCTACCTGATGGTAGTCTTTGTCGCCGGGCCTTCATTGATCGAGTTGGGGGTGAGCCAACTGCAGACCCACTTCTTCGTGTTTTATTACGCCGTGCTTTCAGCAATCACCCCACCGGTCGCGCTTGCTGTGTTCGCCGCGGCGGCGATTGCCCGCGACAACCCGGTTGCCATTGCAGGAAACGCATTGAGGCTGTGCGCAGTGGGCTTCGCGCTGCCCATTATCTGGATCTATCATCCGCAGATCTTCCTCGACGCGGTGACCCTTGCCTCCTTGCCCTTCACAGCCCTGACCCTTGTGAGCCTCCTCATTGTGATTGTTGCGTTCAATGCCGCGCACATCGGGCACTTCTTCACGCCTTTGTCGCCCCTGCGGCGCGTTGCGCTGGCACTCGCCTCAATCGCGGCAATTTATCCCCAACCGATCGTCCAAGTGGCTGCCACCGCCATCGTCAGTGTGCTGTTAGGTGCGCGAATGCTCGCCCATCGGCGGCTGAGCCACGCCGAAGCGTAACCGCCGCGCCATGGCCTTTCATGACACGGTAGTTCACGCAGAGCTGTTCACATCGCTCCCCTCAGAATTCCGCGATGTTGAGCGCCGGTCCGCCTGGATCGACGCCAACAAACCGGGCGGCAAACTCGACAGCTTTCTGGAGGGTCCGGCACTCGCCCCGGACGGCGCGCTTTGGGTCGCCGACATTCCCCACGGCCGCATCTTTCGGATCGACAGTGAAAAGCGATGGTCCCTCGCCGCCCAGTATGACGGTTGGCCCAACGGGATGCGGTGGCACCGCGACGGCCATCTCTACATTGCCGACTATAAGCGCGGAATCATGTGCTTGCGTGATGACGAGAGCGCACCGCAGCCTGTCATTGAGACTCATCGCAGCGAGGGCTTTAAGGGCTGCAACGATTTGTGGTTCGCCAGGGACGGAACACTCTTCTTCACCGATCAGGGGCAAACCGGACTGCACGACCCTACGGGCCGCGTCTATCGGGCAGACCCCTCGTTCGGCCGGCTAGAGGTGCTGGTGGCCAACGCACCAAGCCCCAACGGCCTGGTAACGGGCGGGGCGGACAGTGTGCTGTTCGTCGCC
>JBCDFB010000252.1:0-4279 GCA_039178655.1 Pseudomonadota bacterium
CCGAGGGCTTGCGCGATGCGCCGCCCTCGGTGTCGATCTCGACGCACTCATCTCCATGAACCAAACCCACTCCGCATCGGTGATGACGGTGGGTGCGGAGGGGGCGGACCGTCCACGGGTGGACGCCATGGTGACGGCCGCCCCGGGCCTTGCCCTCACCGTTTTACACGCCGACTGTGCGCCGGTGCTCTTTGCCGATGCACGAAACGGCGTGATCGGTGCCGCCCATGCCGGGTGGCGCGGCGCCGCCGGCGGCATCATTGAAGCAACGCTGGAGGCGATGGGCGCCATCGGCGCGGCGCGATCATCCACTGTCGCGGTGATTGGCCCCACAATCGCCCACGCATCCTACGAGGTCGGGCCGGACTTTCCCGTCCCCATCGTCACGGCGCTTCCAGCGGCAGCGGACTTTTTCACCCCGTCAAAGCGCTACGGCCACCATATGTTTGATCTGCCGGGCTATATCCTGATGCGGCTCGAAGCGGCCGGTGTCGGTGAGACCCAGAACATCGACATCGACACCTACGCCGACGAGGAGCGTTTTTTCTCCTACCGCCGCAACACTCACCGCGGCGAAACGGACTATGGTCGCCTGTTGTCAGCCATCGTCCTGGAAGGTTGAGCGATGGCACTGCACTTCACCAGCGAGGAGTATGACAGCCGGATGGCGCGCCTTCATGCCGAGATGAAGGAACGCGAGCTTGATGCCATGCTCCTGTTCTCGCAGGAGAGCATGTATTGGCTGACGGGCTTCGACACGTTCGGCTTCGTGTTTTTCCAGTGCCTTGTGGTCACCAATACCGGGCGCATTTCGCTGGTGACTCGCTCGGCGGACCTGCGCCAAGCGCGGCACACGTCTATCATCGAGGAAATCTTGGTGTGGGCCGACCGCGACGGCGCGGATCCAACCCGCACCTTGAAAGACCATCTGTTCGAGCTTGACCTTCTGGGTGCCACCATCGGCATCGAGACCGACACCCACGGTCTCACCGCCAAGAACGGCAAGGCGCTGGAAGACCAGTTGCGCAGCTTCGCGACGCTGAAGGAGGCGTCGGATCTTGTGCCGGCGCTGCGGGCGGTGAAGTCCCCCGCCGAGGTTGCGATGACGCGCGAGGCGGCGAGGCTCGGCGATGCGGCCTGGCGGGCGGGCGTCGGCGCGGCCGGCCCGGGCGTTGACGAGGGCCTGATCCTGGCCGCGATGCACCATGCCATTTTTGCCGGCGGCGGGGACTATCCGGGCAACGAGTTCATCATCGGGTCCGGCAGGGATGCGCTTTTGTGCCGTTACAAGGCCGGCCGGCGCGCGCTCGACCAGAACGACCAGCTCACCCTGGAGTTTGCCGGCGTCTGGCGGCACTACCACGCGGCCATGATGGAGACCGTGATCATTGGCGAGCCGAGGCCGCGACACCTGGAGCTTTTTGAGGCTGCCCGCGCGGCGCTGGAGGCGGTGGTGGCAGCGATGCGCCCGGGCAACACCTTTGGCCAAGTCTTTGACGCCCATGCCCAAGAACTGAACGATCGTGGTATGCAAGCCCACCGGCTCAATGCCTGCGGGTACTCCCTCGGCGCGACCTTCTCGCCGTCATGGATGGATAAACCGATGTTCTATCACGGCAATACTGCGCCCGTCGTGCCGAACATGGTGCTGTTCGCCCACATGATTTTGATGGATTCCGAATCGGGCACCGCCATGACCCTCGGCCGCAGCTACCTGACCACCGAGGCGGACGCGGAGCCCCTGTCCACCATTGCGCCGGCGCTGGTCCGGCGATGATCCGCGCGCTCGTCCCGCTGCTGGCACTGATGCTCGCCCTTGCCGGGTGCAACCAGGGCCTGACGGGAATTGCGGCCGGCGTTGGGGGCGGAGACCTCAGAGCCCCAAGGGCGCCCCTTGCGGATCGCAACAACGCCACCTTTGCCTTCCTTCCGTTCGCCGGCGTGCCGGGCAACGTTGGTGACGATCTCTTGCGCCGCATCTGGCAGCAGTCGGAGCGGGAAGGCCTCACGGTGGTGAGGCGGCCGGGCGGCCCGGCGCTCTTCACCGTTGAGGGTCATCTCACCGCCGTGAGTGACGATACCAACTCGCAGGTGTTCTTTGTGTTCGATGTGATGGATGTCTCGGGTACGCGGCTTCACCGCATTAGCGGCGAGCAGCGATCTGAAGATTCGGAAGGTGATCCCTGGGCCAACGTGCGCAACAGGGACCTTGACCTCATCGCGCTGCGCCTTGCCGTCCTCCTTGCCGCTTGGCTGGATGGGGACCGCTGACGTTCCGGCCTGCCTCACGCGCCGATCAGCGTTTCTAGCGGGACGATCATGCCCCCCGTGGCGCAAATGTCGCATCTTTGCCGCGAACAGCACGTTGTGCGCCTCCACCACCAGAGGGGCGTTGTGGCAGCCGATCTGACGAGTAGGAATCCGTCTAAACAAAGACGGGCGTTTAAACGGTTCGCAAAGGTGCCGAAACGATGAAGCTGGTGGCTGGCAACTCGAACCGTCCCCTTGCAGAGGCAATCGCCGCCTACCTCGACACCCCGCTGACCGAATGCGTCGTCCGCCGCTTTGCCGATCAGGAAGTCTTCGTGGAAATCCGCGAAAATGTCCGCGGGGCCGACGCCTTCGTCATCCAGTCCACCTCCTATCCCGCCAACGACAACTTGATGGAGCTGCTCATCATCATCGATGCGCTGCTTCGAGCATCGGCCAGGCGGATTACGGCGGTGCTGCCTTACTTCGGCTACGCTCGCCAAGACCGGAAGATGGGCGGGCGCACACCCATTTCGGCCAAGCTCGTGGCCAACATGATCCACCGCGCCGGCGCCGACCGCGTGTTGACGCTCGACCTCCACGCCGGTCAGATCCAGGGCTTCTTCGACATCCCGACCGACAACCTTTACGTGGCGCCGGTCATGAGCCGGGACATTACGGAGCGGTACGCCCTCAACAACCTCATGGTCGTGTCGCCGGATGTGGGCGGCGTGGTGCGGGCGCGGGACCTTGCAAAACGCATCGATGCGCAGCTTGCCATCGTCGATAAGCGGCGCGAACGTCCTGTCGAATCAGAAGTGATGAACATCATCGGCAACGTGGAAGGTCGGGACTGCTTGCTGTTCGACGACATCGTCGACTCTGGGGGGACGCTGTGCAACGCCGCCGACGCGCTGCTCGCGGCAAAGGCCAACCGTGTGGCCGCCTACATTACCCACGGCGTCCTGTCGGGCGGGGCCGTGGCGCGGATCGAAGCCTCACAGCTCGACGAACTGGTGGTGTCAGACTCCATTGAGGCGAGCGAGGCTGTGCGGGCGGCGAAGAAAATCCGCCGGGTGCCCATCGCAACGCTCCTAGGGGAAGCGATCAGCCGCACTTCTCTGGATAAGTCCGTCTCCAGTCTTTTCCACTAAAGCGGCTCCCGATGGAGCGGAGCCACCGGGCCGGGAAAAACCGCGAGCTTTTCAAAGGTTCGGGCGTTCTTCTCGTGCCGTAAGCGGCCAGAAGGGCACGCCTTGCGTGCCGTCCGCTGAACAAGGTTCAGGCCGCGGCTGAATGCACCTTGCGGGGCGCCATGGCTTCGGCGCTGAATTCGCCGGCGTTGGCGAGGGCGGCGAAGAAATCATCGATTTCCTCAATGGCTTCGAGGGTGCTCGCCCGCCGTTCGGACAAATCGGTGATGGTGGTGGAAAGGTTTTGGCGACGCTCGCGGGCTGCACGGGCAACCGTTGAATAGGCGTAGTTCCCAGGATCGCTGACCCCGGTGCGGCGCTCCTCGGCGTCGATTTGCTTGCCAAGTTCCGTGCGGATCACCTCAAGGTCGCCAATCATCCTCTCGAACTGAGACAGCTGCCGGCGCAGCGCCGCCGCCTGGAATTCCTTCGCCTGGATGGTGCTTTCACGCGGCTTCATCTCGGACCTCCCGATACCCAACGGAAGGGACCCTAACAGCGAGGCGTTGCAAATTGGTTCGCTCGCTCCAGGCAAAAGCGCGGCCCGCATTAACGGCTTCGATGCCGATCTTTCCGATGAGTTCTCCCCAACGTGAAGAGATGTTCACGCTCTTTAAGGATGTGTTTACCGGCCTCGCTCATGGTTTGGCTGCGGGCGGACGACAAACGTGAGGACAATCGCAGCCTTACCGCTTCGTCCACCTGTCGATTTGGTAACACTTTTACGTGTGCTGATTCGCAAATGGTTTCCAGCCCCGGCCGGAAACGCCAAAGGGTCAACACCGCTCCGGCAGCGGAACGCATGAGAGGAACCGCATGCGCGTTCGAATGATCGA
>JBCDFB010000253.1:0-4274 GCA_039178655.1 Pseudomonadota bacterium
GCTGGTGCGCCGGTTTGATGCGCCCGATCCCATCATCAACCTGTTTCAGAAGGAAGCCGACGACGTGTTGTGGGCGGAGGCCGGGCTCTCCGCGCCGCTGCAGCACGGCATTTCCACCTTCCTGACAGGGCAATATCGCCGCCAGTGGTCGAACTACGCCACGCGCGACTTCTCCAACGCCATCGTCACCTTCGGATTTTCAAAGCGGTTTTGATCATGCGCATCCCCCTCAGCATCGCCATTCTCGCCTCCGCTGCCGCAGCGTTTTCGCCGGCCCACGGGCAGGACCGGATCGGCGTTGCCGGGGCGGCGAACCCGCTGTCGCAACTTGCACGGGGGTCTGCGGTGCGCACCGTGGTGGTGGGCGAGAACGTGCTGTTTCGCGACCAGATCATCACCAGCGACGAGGGGTTGGTGCAGGTGCTGTTTGTGGATGGCTCCACCTTCACCGTGGGCCCCGGTGCGCGCGTCGTGATTGACGAGTTCGTCTATCAGCCGGCGACGGGCACCGGCTCGCTGGTGGCGGAGGTGACCAGCGGGGCGCTGCGGTTCGTGGGCGGGCGGCTTTCCAAGGGCAACAACCAAGTGCGCTTCCGCACGCCCGGCGGGACGCTTGGGGTGCGCGGCGGCATTGCCAACATCGACCTTGATCCACCTTGCGAGGACGCAAACCAGTGCCCGACAGAGACCGCATCGCTGGTCTTTGGCGAAGAGTTGACGCTGTCGCTGCCCGGAGGCGGGACGCGGCGCATCCACCAGGCCGGCTACTCCTTCGTGCTGGGGAGCGGCGGGAATGTGACCGTGGTGCCCACCAACACGCTTGATCAATCGTCCCTGCAGCGGCGGCTGAGCGGGCAGGCTGGCACCAACGGCGGCGCAACCGAAGAGCCCACGGCAGAGGATGTGGTGCAGAGCGGCGTGCCGCAGATCAACTCCGCACGGGCCCCGTTCGTGGTCCTGCCGCGGCCCAAGCCCGTTGCGGTGTCGTCCCGCTACGGGCCGGATGAGGAGACGCCCGGTGTCACCGATACGACGAATGCGGTGGCAGACACCGTCACCGAGCAGGCGCAGGCCGATGTGGTGCGGGAGGATGTTGACCGCTCCACCACCCCTATTCCGCGCCCGCGCCCCGACGGCGTTGACCCGCGCATTGCCGCGTTCTCCACCCCGCAGGAGGTGACTGCCCAGGGTCAGACGGTGACGAACCCCGGCCGTGTGGGCATCGTGACCGGGTTTGATCTGGAGCCGTTCGGTGCAGCGCTCATCGAAAAAGATGGTGAGGTGATCGCGCTGCAGATTGGCGAAGACGTGATCGCGCTGCCCTCCGCGCTGGGCGAAAGTGCCATTGAGCCGTTCCGCTCCACCGTGCTGGGGACGGAGGTGTCCGGGACGGTGTTCCGCGGGCCGGACGGCTTTGCGCTGGTGTTCCTGCAGGAGAGCGGCGGCCGCACCACGGCCGACCCCAACGCCGTCACCTACTTTCTGACCGGATCGCCGACGCCGACGAATGTGGTGTTGTCCGGCGAGGACGATGGCCGCACGCTGATCCGCAACTATGCGCTGGGGCCGGACTACCACAAGCGGGCACAGGGGATCCGCTCAGAGTTGCGGCATCTGAACCCCATCGTGGCGCGCGAGTTTGGCGATGCGCTGGCCGATGCGGCGGAGACCGGCTTCTTTATTGTGGAGCGGCAGGGCGGGGCGGAGACGGCGCAGACCTTTTATGCCGGCCTGCTGATTGACGGGCAGGGCGCAAACCAGCGCTCTGCGATCAATGTGGATGCAGGCTTCGTCACCCAGGCGGGCAACGGGCTGACGCTGGTGGGCCGGCGGCGGGGAAGCTACCGCCTCAACGCCGCGAACGCAGCCGCTGCCATGACGGGGGCCACCGGTACGTTACCGGCAGGAGAGGACGGGCAATCCATCTTCGGGGCGGATGGCAACAACTTTGTCTACACCACCGGCGTTGCGGTGCGGCCGGAGAGCGATGGGGATTCGCCATTCTTCCTGGACCGCGAGCGGGGCGACCGGGTGCTCGGGCCGGGCGAGGTGCTGTCGGGCGTGACATCGGTTGCGGATCTGGAGCAGGTAATTGATGCCGATACGCTCACCCGGACCACGCGTTCGCTGACCGGATTTGCCGCCGGGATGGTTGAGCCCAACGCGCTTCAGTCGCGCCAGTTCCGCTCCACCGATGTGGGTGACTTTGCCATCAACTTTAACGCCCAGGACGGGACGCTGGGCGGGATCATCCGCATCCATGACGTGAACAACGAAGACCCAGTCGTGCGCAGCTACCAGCTGGCGTTTGGGACCGATATTTTCGGCGGCGCGTCCTCCACCGCGCGGGGGACGTTTGTGCACGACGATATGTTCGGCGCGGTGGCGACAGGGCCGGTGAACCAGGAGGGGAGCCCGCAGACCACGGTCACCACCGACAGCGGCGTCACCATCGCGCACGTGGATGCGACGCCGGACACCTACATGGTGTCAGCCGATGCGGTGCCCCAGCCGCAGCTTTTTGCCGATGCCGGGGTCACACCGTGCGAGTGCCGTTTCATGGAGTGGGGGTGGTGGGGGACGGCCACCAACTTCCAGGGTGACGGTCCGGTGGGTGGGCGGCAGGATTTTGCCCACCTTGGCCAATGGGTCGCGGGCGACGTGACGCCTGAAGCGGATCTGCCCACGGTGGGAAGCGGCGAGTATGAGGGCCATGTGGTGGGCAACGTTGTCGCCACCCAGGAGGATGGGAGCCGCGCGCGATATGTGGCCGTGGGCGAGCTTGAGGTGAACTTCGACTTTGCCGACCGCACGGGCGAGCTGAATGTGAGAAACTTTGATGGGCGCAATTTCGGCGGGACGATCTTCGGCAACGTCGCGTCGGATGGGGTGAGCAACCAGTTTTCCGGCCAGCTTTCAGGCTCCGGTCTCACAGGGCGCACTGATGGGGCCTTTGCCGCCGGGCCGAACAGCGCTGTGCAGGGCGTTTTGGGCGCATTCGATGTGCGCGGCGCCGGCTACAAAGCCGTCGGCACCTATGTTGGCGAGCAGCGCTGACGCGGCTCTCCTCGGCCCGCTCGAGCAGCGCTGACGCGGCTCTCTCGCGCGCTGGGCTCAGCTTGCGGCGGCCGGGCTGCGCGGGACCAGGAGGGCGAAAACCAGGACGCCGCCGGTGAGCACCGCCGCCATCGTGAGCGGGAGGGCAAGGGTTGGCGCGCTTTCCTGGAAGGCGCCGGTGAGGAAGGCGCCGCAGGAAGCACCCAGCATCTGGAAGCAGCCTTGTATGGACGCCGCAGTGCCCGCCCGTTCCGGAAAGCGTTGCAGCGCCGCGGCAATGGCCGTGGGAAGAAAGAGGCCAAGCCCCGTCGCCACGAACACCATGCCGAGGGTGTAAAGGTGTTTGTGGGCCACCCCGCCGAGGGGGAAGACGGCCATGATGGTGACCCCGAACGCCATGACGGCGAGGCCGAGGCTTGCAAGGCGCGCGGGGGCCAGCGCATCGGACAGGCGCCGCACCAGGGACGCGCCGATGATGAAGCCTGCCACGGAAAGGGGCGGGTAGAGGCCGAACTCGGCCGGGGTGATCCCAAGGACGCCGATGTAGAGCTGCGGGCCGGCGGCGAAGAAGGCGCCCATCGACGAAAACACCAGCGCCGCTGAAAGCGCGTAGGCGACAAAACCCCTGTCGCCCAAAATCATCCGGTAGCTGACGGAGAGTTCGGCAAGGTTGATGGGCACCTTTTCCGGCAGCGTTTCAGGCAGGCGGCGGTGCGCGGCGAGGATGAGCACGGCCCCCGCCACAAACGCGAGGGCGAAGGAAACACGCCAGCTGGCCGCCATCTCGATCAGCCCGCCCAGCAGCGGCGTGACCCCAGGGACAATGGCAAAGGCGATGGAGACTGCCGCCAGCACGCGGGTGAGGTCCGCGCCTTCAAAACTGTCGCGGGTGGCGGCGCGGGAGACGATGATGCCCGATGCCGCGCCGACGGCTTGCAGGACGCGGGCGAGGAGGAGCGTTCCAAGGTCCGGCGCGAACGTGGCGGCGAGGGTGCCGATGAGAAAGATGGACAGGCCAGCGAAGGCGGTTTTGCGGCGGCCGGCGGCATCCGCGATGGGCCCCCAGATGAGCACCGAGAAGGCGAAGGCGGCGACGAACACGCCGTAGGTGGCCTGCACGGCGGGGACTGATTGGCCAAGCTCCACCGCCATGGACGGGATGGAGGGCGTATAGACGCTGCCGGCGAACTGGCCGACAGCGGCAAGGGCGGCAAGAA
>JBCDFB010000254.1:0-4254 GCA_039178655.1 Pseudomonadota bacterium
CATCGTGTCCATGATGAACATGGGCGAGAGCATCAGCGTTCCGATGACGAACAGTGCGAATAGCCCCTCGCTGGGCTTGGGGCGGATCGCCCATTTCTTGAGAAGAACCAGGTAGAGCGCGCGGAACGAGACCGATGCGATCATGATCAGGAACGCAGTCTCGATCTTGAAGCTCATGAGATTGGCGAAGCTGCCGTCAAAAACGAAGATCAGCGCGCCGATCATGGTGGTCACAATGCCGATGTATTGGATCCAGTTGAGCCTTTCATGCAGGATGAGCGCAGAGAAAAGGATCGTGATCAGCGTCATGCTGGAGTATCCGACGCCAAGCTCGATGAGTTGGTCGGAGATGAGCGCGATGTAGAGAAGCCACGGGCAGATGACGACGCCTGTTGCGGTAAGCACGATATATTTGAGGAAGTTTCGGTCCTCGGTCAGAAACCCGAAGTGCACTCCGCCTGACTTGACGACGTAGGGTACCAAGCAAATCATCGCGATGAAGGTGCGCCAAAAGGTCAGCACAGCGGGCGAGATTTCGTCGACAGCCAGGTTGCCGAAAAGGAAATTCCCGGAGCTGATGAGCATCGCGAGGATGAGCGCCCCGTAAGCCAATGCCATCGCTGCAGCCTTCTCGTCGCCGTCGCCAGCCGCGTTTATGCGGTGTTTGGTCCTAAAGCAAAGTTGCAAATGACTGTCGCAGGCTGAGATCGGCCGGCGGGCGCGCTTGTGTTGTCGCCAATGTCACGGGCGCGGACGGCTGGTGGGGCATGCTGAGGCGCTTGGCGCTCTGCTGGTTGAACAAGGTGGGCTGACCCTGAACCCCAATTGTAATGAAGCTGACACATGCGCGTCACCGGTCCGTTACGCGGTGTGGCTATGCGGCGCCGAAATCCACGATTGAGGGAGAGCCGAGATGCTCACGCGCCTACTTACGGCCACCGCGCTATCCACTTTGCTTGCCACATCCGCCCTCTCGCAGGACGGCGGCGCCAAAAACGTCATCTTGATGATTTCAGACGGGATCGGCTTTAACGGCTGGCTCGCGTCCGATTATTATCAAGGCAAGCTGAACGAGCAGACCTACCAGGTTGCGCGGCCCGACGGCACGACGCCCGTGGTTTACGGCCTGAAGCACGATTCGCTGAACCTCATTGACGCAAACGGTGACCCGCTGCCCAACGCGTCGGACGTGGCGCTTGCCGTTGGCGCGGTGGAGATGGGCTACGACCCCCGCACCCGCTGGCGTCAATTCGACGGCGCGTTCCGCAACGACTACCCGCCGGTTTCGGAGCGTTACACGTCCTATACCGACAGTGCCGCTGCGGGCACCACCATGCACACCGGCCGCAAGACCGCCAACGGCCGCCTCAACATGGATTGGACCGGCACCCAGAACTTTGAGACCATTGCGCAGATCGCCATGGCGGAAGGGCGCTCGGCCGGTGCGGTGACGAGCGTTCAGGTTTCCCACGCGACCCCTGCTTCGGTGATTGCGCACAACATTTCCCGGCAGAACTACGCCGAGATCTTCAATGAGATGGCGGCGAGCAACCTGTCCGTGATCATGGGCGCCGGTCATCCAATGTTTGATGACAGCGGCAATCAGGTTGAGCCTGCGGCATACGATGCCGAAGACGGCGACGACCCTTTCCGCTTCTTGGGTGGCGAGGCGACCGTTGCGCAGCTCACAAGCGATGAGGGCCTCAATGGGTTCACCTTCATTGACGCAGCGGCCGACTTCCAAGCGCTTGCTGACGGGGAGAATGTGCCCGAGCGTGTGATCGGCATCGCTCAATCGCGCAACACGCTTCAAGCTTCGCGCGAAGGGCTTGGCGATGCCGATACGCCCTCCGGCATGGCCATGAACCCGGCGGTGCCTGACCTTGCCACCATGAGCCTTGGCGCCATCAACGTCCTCAACCAGAACCCTGACGGCTTTTTCCTGATGGTTGAAGGGGGCGCAGTGGATTGGATGGGCCACTCCAACAACATGCCGCGCTTCATCGAAGAGCAGATTGACTTCGACCGCGCCGTGGATGCGGTGATTGCCTGGGTCGAGGAAAACTCCAGCTGGGATGAGACCCTTCTCATTGTGACGTCGGACCACGAGACTGGCGGGATCTGGGGTGAAGGCACGTACCAAAACGGCGAGGGTGGCCCCGTCGCGGCGGACCGATCGTCTGAAGCGCTGCTTGCTGCGCGCTACGACCCGGCAGAAGACACGTTCAATGAGTTTCTGGCTGTGCAGGACCGCGGCGCCGGCAACATGCCGGGTTTCCAGTTCGCGTCGCGCAACCACACCAACGAACTTGTGCCTTTGTGGGCGATGGGGCCCGGCGTTGATAAGTTCGCTGAGTTCACCCGCACCGATCTTGAAGCGGCCAAGCTCTGGGGTGAGCAGTACGGCTGGGACGGCACCTTCGTGGACAACACCGCCGTGTTCTTCGTGATGCGCGAGGCCATGACGGCAGAAGCGCCGCGGGACTGAGTTCCGCGCGCCCGACAAAACAAACGAGCGCTGGCCCCTTAAAGTTTGCGGGTCGGCGCTTTTGACGGAGCCCGTGCAGCCAGGTGTAGGCTGCGCGGGCTTTGTTTCGCCCCCTACGCCCCTCTCTTTGCGCGCACGCTCAGGCGGTGGCGCGGGTCATGGTGAAGGGGTTGCCGACGCTGGGTGTGCAGCGCACCTGACTTGATGACAGAAACGTACAGTCGGCCGTGCGCCGCTCGTTGGTGGTGATGGATGTCCACGCCAGGCTGAGCCCGCTGCCGGTCCGGCTGTAGCGACCGTCGGCCACCACGGTTTCGCCCGTGCCGGTGAGCCGCGATGTGAAGGCGCCATTGTCGAACGCGGCGACAAACACACCGTCGTCAGACGCCCAATTGCCTTCAATGCCGCCCAACTGGGCCGACTGGCAGGCCGCAAGCACCAGGATCAACGCAACAGCTGCAAAGCGCATCTCACCCCCCCAAAACGCGAAGGTGGCCAGATTGGCCCGCTGCAACCCAGAACCGCAAGCGCGAACCGGCCGCTCTCCACACGCGGCGCTCAAGGTCTGACGGGATTGCTGCGAATGGGTCACGCCCAATGTCACTTGCGCGGCTCCTCGACCCGCTGTGCCCAAGGCCGCCGCCGCGCATCTTCGGCCTGGAAGCGGGCAATGGCGTCAGCGTGCTGGGCGGTGACGTCCAAATCGTCCCAGCCGTTGAGGAGCATTTCGCGCCGTGAAGGCTCCACGTGGAATTCGGCAGTGATATCGCCGGCCTGGAGGGTGAGCGTTTCAAGGTCCACGTGCACGGTGCGGGACGGGTCTGAGCGCGTCTCCTCCAGGATGAGGGTCACCAGTTCCGCCTCAACGCGCGCGGGGAGAAGGCCGTTGCGCGCGGCATTGGCAGCGAAGATGTCGCCGAAGCTGCTGGCGACGACGACGCGGAAGCCTGCGTCCAGGGTGGCGTAGACCGCAGCCTCGCGCGAAGAGCCGGCGCCGAAGTTGCGGCCAGCCAGCAGGATCACCGCACCTGCGTGCCTGTCGATGGAGTTTTGTTGGGGCGTGCCATCCTCGCCGACGCGCAGGGCGTGGAGGAAGGCGTCGCCGTAGCCCTCGGCCCGGCGGCGTTTCATGAAGCGAGCCGGGCAGAGCTGGTCGGTGTCCACATTGTCGAGCCCCAGGGGGCAGGCGCGGCCTTCCACGCGGCGGATGGGGGTCATCGCAGGAGCTTCCGCACATCCGTCAGCGTCCCGGTGGCAGCGGCTGCGGCGACCATGGCGGGGCTCATAAGATGGGTGCGCACACCCGCTCCCTGGCGGCCGCGGAAGTTGCGGTTGGTGGTTGAGGCGACGCGCTCGCCCGGGTTGCCCCTGTCGCCGTTCTTGCCCACGCACATGGAGCAGCCGGCGCCGCGCCATTCCAGCCCTGCGGCGCAGAAGATTTGATGGAGCCCCTCCGCCTCCGCCTGGCTTTTCACCTTTGCCGAGCCGGGGGAGACGATGCCTGGCACCTTTGCGGTGCGCCCGCGCAGGACAGCGGCTGCAGCGCGCAGGTCCTCCAGCCGCGCGTTGGTACAGGAGCCGATGAACACCCGGTCCACCGCAAGGCCGCTGAGCGGGGTGCCTGGCTCAAGGCCCATGTAGGTGAGGGCGTCTGCCATGTGGGAGGCCCGGTCCGGCCGGGCCTGTGGAGAGGGGACGGACGCGGTGATGGGGACCGCATCTTCCGGGCTGGTGCCCCAAGTGACGGCGGGGGCGGCGTCCGGGCG
>JBCDFB010000255.1:0-4130 GCA_039178655.1 Pseudomonadota bacterium
AACTACCCCGACGATTACGGCGTCATCACAGAGCTCAACAAACGCGGCGAGCAAACAGTGCGCATCGGCTACCAGCTCTTTGCGCAACGGCCTGGATTTGAACTTGATGACTTCAAGCGCTGGCACGACATCGTCAAACCCGATGAAGGCGACGACTTCCTCAAATGCGTCGGCGCGGGGGAGATGCTTGTGGCGTCCGCCTACGACTTTGAAGACTTTTCATATCCGCGCCCGGAGCTGCCGAAAAGGATGGAAGGAGATCTGCGGCCGGTGCTTGAGTTCTTGTTTGAGAACCGTTGGCCGATCCGCTTCCACTGCACCTATGAAGAAAGTGCACATCGGCTCCTCTCACTCGTTGAAGATGTGGGGCGCGACAACGGCCTCGACGAACTCAATTGGATCTTTGACCACGGCGAAACCGTCTCCGAGCGCACGATGGAGTGGGTGGCGCGGCTGGGCGGCGGCATCTCCTACCAGAACCGCATCGCCTTCCAGGCAAGTGCCTATCGCGAACGCTACGGCGACGCGGAACTGCGCGCGGTTATGCCTGTGCGCAAGATGATGGCGTCTGGCGTCCCCCTCGCCGCCGGCACCGATGCAACGCGTGTGTCGTCCTACAATCCGTGGCTCGCGATCCACTTTGCAGTGTCGGGCAAGGGCCGCGGGGGCGACATTATCTGGGCGCCGGAGAACCGCCTCAGCCGATGGGATGCGCTCCACCATTGGACCGCCGCCGGTGCATGGTTCAGCCGCGAGGCCGGTAAGAAAGGCCAGCTGAAGGAAGGACAATTCGCCGACCTTGCCGTGCTCGACCGGGACTACTTCGACTGCCACGAAGACGAGATTGCGAGCATTACGGCCGATCTGACGCTCACCGGCGGCACCATCGTCCATGCAAAAGGCGCCTTTGCAGCCCATGGGCCCCCGCCTCTGCCCACGCTGCCGGACTGGTCGCCCGTGCCGATCTTCGGCGCGCCCGGCGCAACCGCCGCATAGCGAGGCGAATGGACATGGACTGGAAACCTTACGCAATCTCACTTGTCATCGGCCTCGGCGTCGGCGCGCTTTACGCATTGCTCAACACCCGTTCGCCCGCCCCGCCGATCATTGCCCTGCTTGGTCTGCTTGGGATGCTGCTGGGCGAAACCCTCGTGAGCTGGGCTAAGTCGCGGGTGACAGCGCAAGCCGCGGCCGCCGAGTGCCTTCATGCCAAGACCTTCGTCCCGCCGTCGCCCACCCGGTCCGCGGATACCGATGCATGAGGCGAAAAACTCTCCTTTTCGCCGCGGCGACTCTGCTGACCGCACCCCTCATCGCCGAACGGCCCGCGGCGGCAGCAGAACCGCTCGTCTTTGTCGGGCGCGTTGAGGCGGCGGAGCGGGCCGTCATCTCCACGCGCATTGACGGCGTGGTTCTGGAAATCCTCTTCCAGGGCGGCGAGCGGGTCGCAGCCGGCGATCCGCTTATCCGACTTGACCCGGCCGACGCTGAGCTGGCGCTCGCTGCCGCAGAGGCGCGGCTCGATGAAGCCGAAGCTGTGCTCGAAGATGCCCGCCGGCGCGCGGAACGCCAGGAGCAGCTTGCCGCGCGGGGCGTTGCTGCGGAGGCGCAGGTCAGCCCCGCCCGCACCGCCCGCGCATCAGCCGAAGCAAGGGTCGAACTTGCCCAAGCCGAGCGCGACCGTGCGGCGCTCGATCTGCAGCACACCGTCATCCTCGCTCCCATCGCGGGCTTCATCTCGCGCCCGGCGTTGGCCGTCGGCGCGTTTCTTGAGGCCGAGTCAGGCCCGCCGCTTGCGCGAATAGTTTCACTTGACCCGGTCCTTGTCGCCTATGAGGCGCCCTATGCGGACCGGCTTGCCTCGCTGGAGGCGACCCGCGCGGCGACGGTCGATGAACTCCTTGAAGGTGTCCGCATCACGCTGCGGCTGCCGGGCGGCCGGATCTACGGGGCCGAGGCCACACCGCATGCAGCAAGCGCGGATGTGGACCCGGTGAGCGGCACGGTGACAGTCTGGGCGCGCTTTCCGAACCCGCAGTCGCTGCTGCGCCCCGGCATGATCGTCGATGTGCTGTCACAGATCGGCGCAGGGGAGATTGCTGAATGAGGCTCACCACCGACGGCAGCCGGAGCAGCACGGTTTTCTGGCGCCAAAGCGAAAACACCCGCTGTCCGGTCCGCCACGCCCACACGGCCCGCAACGGCAAGGCTTTCCACCCTCTGGCCGCCCCAGACGTGATACGCTCGATGGGGGCCGAAAACCCCTGCGGGACGGGCCTTTGGGGCGCGATCGTGGGTGTCACCGTCCATGCCCAACGCCTCAGGCGCTCTGATTTGAGAGGCGCGCGGGCATGAGTGCCGCCGACGCCAAAGCCGCTACACCTTCCGCCTTTGCACCCCTTGGTCGCGGCAGCTTCGCGCTCCTGTGGGTCGCGACAGTCATCTCCAACACCGGCACGTGGATGAACGATGTGGGCGCCGGCTGGTTGATGACCGAGCTGTCGCCGAGCCCCGCAACCGTCGCGCTCGTCCAAGCTGCCACGACGCTGCCGGTGTTCCTGTTCGCGCTCCCCGCAGGCGCGCTCGCCGACATTGTCGACAGGCGCCGGCTGCTCCTCATCGTCAACCTCATGATGGCCGCGGCAGCGCTCGCGCTCACCGTCCTTGTTGGCGCTGGGGCGATGACCGTTGAACTCCTCCTGATTTTCACATTCCTCCTGGGCGCTGGCGCCGCCTTCGTCGCTCCCGCGTGGCAGGCGATCGTGCCCGGGCTCGTGCCGAGAGCGGAGCTGCCGGCGGCCATTTCCCTGAACAGCGTCGGCATCAACGTAAGCCGCGCCATCGGCCCGGCGGTCGCCGGCGTGCTCATCGTCGCTGCTGGGCTTTGGGCGCCTTTTCTGGCCAATGCGCTCAGCTTTGTTGCGATCCTTGTTGCGCTTTGGGTGTGGCGCGGGGAGACGGGGGGCCAGCGCCGTTTGCCACCTGAGCGGCTGGCGCCTGCGATGGTTGCGGGTGTGCGCTACGCCGCCGAAAGCCCGGCGCTCAAACGCACCCTGGTGAGGGCGGTCGCGTTCTTTTTCTTTGCCTCTTGCTACTGGGCCATGCTGCCGCTGATCGCCCGTGACGTTCTTGAGGGCGGCGCGGGCCTTTACGGCGTGCTCCTGGGAGCGGTGGGGGCCGGCGCCGTCAGCGGGGCCTTTATCCTGCCGGCGATGCGCCGCCGGCTTGACCCTGGCGCGATGGTGATGGCGGGGACGGTGGCCACAGCGGTTACACTCGTTGCCCTTGCCTTTGCGCCCAACGTGATTGTGGCAAGCGTTGGCGCAGCCCTTGGTGGGCTTGCGTGGATCACAGTGCTGTCGAGCCTGCAGGTCTCAGCGCAGACTGCGCTGCCGAATTGGGTTCGTGCGCGTGGACTGTCGCTGTTCTTGATGACGTTTTCCGGCGCGATGGCGCTCGGCAGCCTCGTCTGGGGTCAGGTCGCCACCTTGGTGGGAATCCCGATCGCGCTTTGCGCGGCCGCTGCGGGCGCGCTAGTTGCCGCGGTCCTCGTGCGGGGCATTGCGCTTTCAATGCCGCAGGGTGATGGCCTCGCGCCCGCCTTGCACTGGCCGGAGCCGGCTTGGACGCTGCCGGGCGAGGCTGGCGACCGCCGCGTCATGATCCAAGTCGAATACCAGGTGGGGCCGTCGGACCGCGCCGCCTTCGTCGGGTTGATGGACAAACTCGGCGCAGCGCGCAGGCGCAACGGCGGGTACCACTGGTCGCTCATGGAGGATGTGGAGCAGCCCGACCGCTTTGTGGAAACCTGGCATGAAGCGTCGTGGCTGCAGCACATGCGTCACCACGAACGGGTGACCGGCGACGACAAGGCCGTCCAGGACAGCGTCCTTGCGCTCTTGAAGGACGGAGCACCGCCGAGGATCAACCACCTCGCCGAACCGAACCCAGACGGCGATGACAACCATGAACGGAGAGCCGGTCCGTGATTGGAAGACGGTGCAACGGCACTCCTTTGTCCCGGTCGCCTTGCGCGGGAGAACGCGTGGAACGTCACTCAACGCGTCGGAGTGTGGATGATCGTGCGGTTCCGGGTCCAAGGAGATTACTTGGCCGGGAACAACCGCACG
>JBCDFB010000256.1:0-4072 GCA_039178655.1 Pseudomonadota bacterium
CGCAAGCGCTGAACGCCGCGATCAACGACATCCGCAAAGGCCGCACAGCCGATACCGCAAGCGCCGAAGATGGCTATGACGCGCTGAAGAAATACGCCACGGATTTGACCGCGCGCGCTCAGGAAGGTCGGATTGACCCCATCATCGGGCGCGACGAGGAAATCCGCCGCACCATCCAGGTTCTGTCCCGCCGCACCAAGAATAACCCCATTCTCATCGGCGAGCCTGGCGTCGGCAAAACCGCCATCGCTGAGGGCCTTGCCCAGCGCATCGTCAACGGCGACGTGCCGGAGAGCCTGAAGAACCAGACCCTTCTGTCGCTGGACATGGGCGCGCTGATTGCCGGTGCGAAGTACCGCGGCGAGTTCGAAGAGAGGCTGAAATCCGTCCTGTCGGAAATCAAAGAGACCGGCAACGTCGTCCTCTTCATCGACGAGGTGCACACCCTGGTGGGCGCCGGCAAAGCGGACGGCGCCATGGACGCCTCCAACCTGTTAAAGCCCGCCCTCGCCCGCGGCGAACTCCACTGCGTCGGCGCGACCACGCTCGACGAGTACCGCAAATACGTGGAGAAGGACGCTGCCCTCGCCCGCCGTTTCCAACCCGTCTTCGTGGACGAGCCCACGGTGGAAGACACTATCTCCATCCTGCGCGGCCTGAAGGAGAAGTACGAACTCCACCACGGCGTCCGCATTACGGACTCCGCCATCGTCTCCGCGGCCGGCCTTTCGAACCGCTACATTGCGGACCGCTTCCTGTCCGACAAAGCCATCGACCTGGTGGACGAGGCCGCTTCACGCCTGCGCATGCAGGTGGATTCTAAGCCCGAGGCGCTGGACGAGCTCGACCGGCGGATCATGCAGCTTCAGATCGAGCGGGAAGCCCTGCGCAAGGAGGACGACCAAGCCTCCCGCGACCGGCTGGACAAGCTGGAGCGCGAACTCACCGACCTTGAGGAACAATCCGCAGCCCTCACCCAGCGCTGGCGCGCGGAAAAGGACAAGCTCGCCGGCGCGCAGGACATCAAAGCCCAGCTGGAACAGGCCCGCGCGGACCTTGCCCAGGCCCAGCGCAGCGGTGACCTTGGCCGTGCGGGTGAACTTGCCTACGGCGTCGTGCCCGACCTTGAAAAACGTCTTGCCGATGCGGAAGCCGCCGGCGAGGCCGACGGTATGGTGGAGGAGGCCGTCACCCAAAACCACATCGCCCAAGTGGTCTCCCGCTGGACCGGCATCCCCGTGGACAAGATGATGGAGGGTGAGCGCGAAAAGCTTCTGCGGATGGAAGAGGCTCTGGAGAAGCGCGTCGTGGGCCAGGCCGAAGCGGTGCACGCCGTGTCTGCCGCAGTCCGCCGCGCGCGCGCGGGGCTGCAGGACCCCAACCGGCCCATCGGCTCCTTCATGTTCCTCGGCCCCACGGGCGTCGGCAAGACCGAACTCACAAAGGCGCTCGCGGCCTTCCTGT
Organism: Pseudomonadota bacterium; assembly: GCA_039178655.1. Taxonomy (GTDB): domain Bacteria; phylum Pseudomonadota; class Alphaproteobacteria; order Rhizobiales; family Amorphaceae; genus Acuticoccus. The sequence goes on from JBCDFB010000256.1 coordinate 1,465, forward strand.
TCGACGACGACCAGGCGATGGTGCGCATCGACATGTCCGAGTACATGGAAAAGCACGCCGTCTCCCGGCTCATCGGCGCGCCCCCGGGCTATGTGGGCTATGAGGAGGGCGGCGCTCTCACCGAGGCCGTCCGCCGCCGCCCGTACCAGGTGGTGCTCTTCGACGAGATCGAGAAAGCCCACCCCGACGTCTTTAACGTGCTCCTCCAGGTGCTGGATGACGGGCGCCTGACGGACGGTCAGGGCCGCACGGTGGATTTCCGCAACACCCTCATCATCATGACGTCCAACACCGGCGCGGAGTTCTTGGCCGCCCAGTCGGAGGGTGATGATGTGGAGGCCGTGCGCGGCCAGGTGATGGATATGGTCCGCGCCACCTTCCGGCCGGAGTTCCTGAACCGTCTCGACGAGATCGTCCTCTTCGGTCGCCTGAAGCGCGCCCAGATGGGCGCCATCGTGGACATTCAGATGGCCCGCCTCCACCGCCTCCTCGCCGATCGCAAGATCACCCTGGAGCTGGATGACCGCGCCCGCGAATGGCTGGCCAACCGCGGCTACGACCCGGTCTACGGCGCAAGGCCACTCAAGCGCGTCATCCAGAAAGAGGTGCAGGATCCGCTCGCGGAGAAAATCCTCGCCGGCGAAATCCTGGATGGCGACACCGTCCGCGCCACACCCACGGCGGAACGGCTGGTGTTCGAGCGGGTTGGCGGAGTGGCCGAGGCGGCGTAAGGCCGAGGCCCACATCCAGGTGCAGGAGACCTAGACCGCCGGCACGATTTGCCGGCGGTCACTACCGCTTGGTCCTTGCCTCCACCGGACAAAACTTTGAACGGCTAAGCGCACGCGGCCTTACCAGACGCGCGTCACACCTTTGCCGTCAAACACACTTTCCATGGACGCCGGCCCCACCCTCGCCCTTACGCGCCTTTTTGTTGGACGACCGCCCTCAGCTGATCTTCATTAAATGGCGATGGGGCTTTGCCTGTCTCTGCGTACAGGTACAGCGCTGCAAGCACGATCATTTTGAGCGTTGTCATGATGATCAGCCCGAAGAAGCAAAACACAACCAAAGCGGCGATCGGATACATCCGATACTGGTCGGGGAGCACAAAGATAAGTCCCATCAACACGAGGGCTATTGGGACTGTGATGAATGCGGCGCCTACTGTGAGGCCGATTTTGGCCATCAGCGCTTCGCCCCAGGTTCGACGCAAGATTTCCACCGATCGCTTGATGGCCGAGACCGGCCCAACCTTTTCAACCACCATCACCGGGACGACAAAGAACGTAGCGATTGACCAGGCAAGGCCCCCAAACAGCGCGATCAACCCGCCGCCGAGGGGAAGACGATCCCTCAAGAAACTCAGCACCACTCCGACGGTGGCGCTGACCGCCACCCACGCAACAATCTGCGGAAGACGGACAATTGCCAAGCCGAGGCCCCGCAGAACCGAGCCCCTTCCACCGTTGAGTTTGTCGACGACAGCGGCAACGAGCGCGGAATTGAAGAAGACAACGACGAAATAGACTGCGAAGTAAAAGCAAAATGCGAAAGCGATATAGGCTGCTTCTGCCTCGGTGCTTTCGCCTTGCAAATAACTCAATAGCTGATGATCGACGGAGAAAAGCACAGCGATCGCGCCGAACACCAGTAAAAGGCCAATTCCCCCGAAGAGTGGCAAAATGATCAGCGCCTTATCTTCACGCAATACGAGCAACGCTCGCCTTAAAAGCTGTGCTGCCCGCGCACGGCGTTCACCGAAGCTCATAGAGATAGTCTCCTGCGCCACTCTTGAGCTCCGCATTTATCACAACGAGCTCGGGTGCGTCATTGCCGCGCACCAAGTTCCGGTGGGGATAAGCACACCGCACGCAAGCAACTGGCCGAAGCAGCCACCTATCTATCTGAAGATGAAATCAAGACGAGGGACGCAACCCGAGTCCAAATTTACCCGGTGAATTATTCTTCGGCGCGCTCAAACGGCTGCGCCCACCGGCCCATGGTGGCTCGAGACGGCCGGCCCATGAATTGCGAGCCATCCCTGCATGGAGGCCTTTGCGAAGCTTCACTGCATCCATTAACTCTAGGCGATGGTAGAGTTCCGCGCCTCAACTGTTGAAGACATCCCATGGATCCTGTCGATTTGGCGACGGGCCGTCGATGCGACGCATCATTTTCTGAAGCCGGAGGATCTTGGCTGTATTGCACAAGAAGTCGAACAGTCATTGCCACACATTCCAATGACACTGGCAGTCGATCCCGCCAACGGTCTAGTAGGGTTCATGATCTTGGAGGACGGGCACATGGACGCCCTCTTTGTCGACCCCGACCATCATGGCAGCGGCATAGGCACAGCCCTTGTTCATTACGCACTTGCCCAGTATCCGCGCCTTGAGACCGACGTGAATGAACAAAACGCACAAGCCCTCCGCTTCTATGAAAAGTTGGGTTTTCAACGGGAGGGAAGGTCTGAGACTGACGATCAGGGCCGGCCTTATCCCCTCATTCACCTGAAGTTCCAGGGCGCAACCCAGGTCAGGCAGCGGGCAAAGCTGCCGGCCGGGAACGCAAGAGGACGTGCCGAAGCGCGGTGAGATGCGGCATC
>JBCDFB010000257.1:0-4041 GCA_039178655.1 Pseudomonadota bacterium
ACACTGACGGTGTCGTGCGCACGTTCGCGTCCGACAAGGCAGTGACGGCTTGGGAAAAGTTCCGCGAATTGTGGGAGCACACCAACCCGGCCTCGACGAACTTCTCGTTCTTGCAAGAGCAGCTTTTGTCTGAGGATGTGTGGATTGCGTTTGACCACACCTCCCGCCTCGCGCAGGCGTTCAATGAGCGGCCCGACGATTTTATCGCCTTCCCCGCGCCCGCAGGGCCGGAAGGTCGCGGCTTCATGCCGGTGCTCGCAGGCGTTGCCATCCCCCGCACAGCGCCGGACATGGACGCGGCCAAGTCACTGGTTTCATACCTGATGCAGCCGGAGACGCAGATCGCGACCCTTCGCGCGACAAACTTCTTCCCGGTCATCGCCGTTGATCTGCCGGAAGACCTGCCGCCGGCGGTGAAGGCGGCCGGTGACGCGATCGCCAAGATGAGTTCTGCGGAGGACGCCAATCCGGGCCTCCTGCCGGCTGGCCTTGGCGACATGGGCGGCGATTTCAATCGCGTATACGTCGATACGTTTGAGCGTATCATCCTCGCCGGCCAGCCCATCGAGCGGGTGTTGGAGGACCAGAAGCGGCGCCTCTCAACCATCATGGAGCGCTCTGGAGCTCCCTGCTGGGCGCCTGACGCGCCGTCTGACGGGCCCTGTCCGGTCGAGTAAGGCGCACTAAGTCGGGCGCCTTTAGCGCCTGGCGGCCACGCTCAAGGATCGGCCGCGCCCCACAGAAATGCGGACCGGCCGATCCCGCCAAAACATAGAAAACTCGCTGCGACTTTATTCGTCGAGCCGTTGCAACGGCCGGCCCGAAGGGCTGTGCGCGACGGGTGAAGCCGCGTCCTTCGAACCAGCGGCCCGCTGTCTGGGCGAATGTCCTGACGACGGCTCGCGCGCGCCCGGAGGGGTCCCATGAACGCGCGGTACCTGCCCTACCTACTGGTTTTGCCAGTCACCCTCTTCCTTTGTCTGTTCTTCATTTACCCATTCGTCCTTGTCTCGCAGCAGGCATTTAGCGGTCCCGACGGGCCGACACTGCAACACTTTCGCGAGGTGGTGACGTACTGGAAGTTCCCCATCTCGCTGCAGAATACGCTGCTCCTTGCAGCGGTCGTCGTGCCCGTCCAACTCGCGCTTTCGCTTCTGATGGCGACGATGGTGAGCCGCATGGGCAAGGGCCGCGACATGGTCCTTTACATTTGGACCATCCCGCTCGGCATCTCCGACCTTGCCGCCGGCATCATCTGGCTCGCGATCTTCGAGCAGTCGGGCTTTCTCAACTCCATGCTCTACGGCATCGGCGCGGTCAGTGAACCGGTCAACTTCCTATCCTATCAGAACCCTGCGGTTGTGTTCCTCGCCATCGTGCTTGCCGAAATCTGGCGTGCGACGGCGATCATGCTTGTCATTCTGGTCGCCGGGATCGGACTGATCCCCAAGGAGTACTACGAAGCGGCCGAAGTGTTCGGCGCGTCGCCCTGGAAGCGCTTCGTCAAAATCACGCTGCCGCTGTTGCGGCCATCACTGCAGACGGCGCTTGTCCTGCGCGTCATCCTCGCCTTCGAGGTCTTTGCGGTGGTGGCGGCGCTCGGCGGGACGCTCTTCCCGGTCCTCATGAGCGAAACCTACGCCTACCAATTTGACCTCCTGAACAGCAACGCAGCGGCTGCGATGGCGCTGATCATCCTGCTGATCTCCATCATCTCCACCGTCGTCATTCTGCGCGTTCTGCGCGTCCCGAAAGGAGCCCGAGTATGACTGCCGTCGATGTCGCAGCGCCGGCACAAGCGCAGACGATCAAGACCGGGCGATTCGTCTACGCCGCCTCGGTCGTCCTCTTGTGCGCTTGGGTGCTCGTGCCGCTCTACTTTCTGCTGGTGAACACCCTTTCTTCGCCGGATGCGGTCACCAGCTTTCCAAAATCGTTCATTCCCGAGTTCGACTTGGGCAGTCTCCAATTCTTTTGGAACTTTGCTGGCATCCTCAATGCGCTGAAAAACTCCGTAATCGTTGCTGTACTGACCATGATCATCTCAATCGTGATCGGCGCACCGGCCGGCTACGCCCTGTCGCGGTTCGACTTCCGCGGCAAGGAACTCTTCAGGCTCCTGATCCTACTCACTAGGGCATTCCCGCTGCCCCTGCTCGCGCTCCCTCTCGCGGTCATGTTCATCAGGGTCGGCCTCGATGACACCGTCTTTGGTCTCGCGCTCGTCCATGCCACGCTTGCGATCCCGTTCGCAGTGCTCATTACCTTCTCACTCTTCTCGGGGATCCCCGTGGAGTTAGAGGAAGCGGCCTGGACGCTTGGGTGCGACCGGCTCAGCGCATTCCGCAAGGTGGTGCTGCCTCTCATTCTTCCGGGGATCACGGCGTCGGCGATCTTCGCCTTCGTCATTTCGTGGAACGAAGTCTTCGCTGCCGCGGTGCTGACCATCGAGAACCGCACGTTGACCGCGTTCCTGCTATCGAGTCTCGCCGAGTCGCCGCTTTACTTGAAGTTTGCCGGCGGGTTCATCCTCGTCGTCCCGGCGCTCATCTTCATCTTTGCCGTGCGAAAATACCTGTTTGCGATGTGGGGCATCGCCAACCGCTGATCGGCACAAACAAGAACAGGAAACATCCAAATGGCACAAATTGAAATCAAAGGCGTCGCCAAGCGGTTCGGCACCTATCAGGCGCTCCACTCCATTAACCTGTCGATCTCCGATCAGGAATTCATGGTCCTTCTGGGGGCGTCCGGTTGCGGCAAGACCACGCTACTACGCATCGTTGCGGGCCTTGAAACACCCAGCGAAGGCGAAGTCTGGATCGGTGAGCGCCGCGTGGATCACCTGCCGCCGCGGGAACGCGGCATCGCAATGGTGTTTCAGAACTACGCCGTCTTCCCGCACCTCACGGTTTTTGAGAACATCGGCTTCGGGCTCAGAATGGCGAAGCTGCCCAACGACGAGGTCAAACGCCGCGTCGAGCGCAACGCTGAGTTGATGCATATTGAGCAGCTCCTGAAACGCTACTCGGGTGAGCTCTCTGGCGGCCAACGCCAACGCGTCGCGGTGGCCCGGGCGCTTGCCATGGAACCGGATGTCATTCTCATGGACGAGCCTCTGTCCAACCTCGACGCGCTGTTGCGCCTTGAAATGCGTGCGGAGCTGAAGGGCGTCCTGGCGGAGAGCAAGACGACGGCGATCTACGTGACGCACGACCAGGTGGAGGCGATGAGCCTTGCCGACCGGATCTCCGTCATGCACCAGGGCCGCATCGTCCAGTCGGCGACGCCGGTGGAGGTCTACCGCAACCCCGCGGAGCACTTCGTCGCCGGCTTCATCGGCAACCCGCCGATGAACTTTCTGTCCGCGGTCCCGGAAGGGCCTGGGCGCTACCGGGTGGCCGACAAGGTGATTGACGGACCAACTGGCGGCCAGGAGCGGCTTGTGTTTGCCATTCGCCCGGAAGATCTCACGCTTGCCGACGAAGGGTTCACGGCGAAAGTGAGGATTGTGGAGCCGCTCGGTCCCCATCTGCTGGCCACATGCGATGTGGACGGAACGATGTTCCGCGCCATCCTCGATAGCGACATGACCGTTAAGCACGGCGATAAGCTGACGCTCGCTCCCCAGGACGGACGAGTGCGATGGTTCGATCCGGAAAGCCAGCGGGCGGTGGCATGAGGCCAGGAACCGACGCTGCGCAAGCGCTCCGCCTTGAAGATGCCATCACTGTACTCAAGGCAAACGATTTGGGCACCTACACCGTGCCCACACACGGCCTCTACCCTTTCCAATGGAACTGGGACAGCTGCCTGACCGCACTTGGCCTGGCGCATTTTGATGAGGCGCGGGCTTGGACCGAGATCGAAACCTTGTTTGCGCATCAGTGGGAGGACGGCATGGTCCCCCACATCGTCTTCCACGAAGACGACGACGGATACTTCCCCGGCCCCGATGTGTGGCAGACCGGCCGGCAGGTGCCGACGTCCGGCATTACGCAGCCGCCCGTGGCGGGCTTTGCTGTGCGCCGGCTTTTCGAC
>JBCDFB010000258.1:0-4030 GCA_039178655.1 Pseudomonadota bacterium
CGCCTATGAACGGCTGCGCCGGATCGAGCACCGCATTCAGATGGTCAATGACGAGCAAAACCATACGTTGCCGGATGATGCAGGTCTGGATCGCATTGCAACAATGATGCGTGAGCCGGATTTTCACGCGCAGACGCTCGAGACGCTTAACGCGGTCCACGCAATCTTCCTCAGCCTTGATCGCACCGACGACCACGGCGCGGCGCTGCCTGACATTGATGAGGACGTGAAGCAGGCGTTTGAGGCGAAGGCAAAGACATGGCGTGAGGGCAAGTACAATTGCCTTAAGACTGAGCGTTCGCGTGCGCTGCTGGCGCGGCTTGAGCCTGCCTTCCTGCGCGCCGTGGCGGCCTCTGCCGATCCGCCGGGCGCGCTTGAAGGGCTTGACCTCTTCTTGGCACGGCTGAGCCGCGGAATTGATCCGTTGCGCCGCTTGCAGCATTACCCAGAGCTTGTGCCGGTCCTGTTGCTTATCGTGGCGGCCGCCCCTCGGCTTGCGGAGCAATTGGCGGCACGGGCCCACCTTCTGGACGTTTTGGTTGATCCGCAGTTTTTCGGAACGGTGCCGACCCGCGAGGCGCTGGAGAGTGTGCTGGACGACGCCCTTGCGAAGGCGCGGGACTATGAGGACGCGCTCGACGCGCTGCGCATATTCGGCCAAGAGCAGCGGCTCCTGGTTGAAGTCCGTATCCTCACCGGCTCGCTGCGCAGCGCTGACGCCGGTGCGGCCCACACCGCGGTGGCGGAGATCTGCACGCGCCGTGCGCTCGACCTGGCGCAGGCGGCCTTCCGCTCCGCGCACGGCGAGTTTCCGGGGGGAGGGGTTTGCCTGATCGGCCTTGGGTCATTCGGCGGCGAGGAGATGACGGCCGCGAGCGATCTCGATCTCGTCTTTTTGTACGACTCGCCGAAACAGATGGCCCAATCTAACGGGGCGAAACCGCTTTCGCCTGGGCATTACTACACACGCCTCGCGCAGCGCTTTGTTTCGGCACTTTCTGCGCCGACGGCCAAGGGGATGCTTTACCAGATTGATCTTCGCCTGCGACCTTCCGGGAAGGCAGGACCCCTCGCCACGCACATTCGAGCGTTTGAGCGTTACCACAGCGAAAGCGCCTGGACGTGGGAGCAAATGGCCCTGACGCGGGCGCGGGCCGTGGCCGGCGATGATGCGTTGGGCAAGCGGGCGATGGAGGCGATTGCGGGCGCCCTTCGACGCCCGCGCCAATCCGATGCACTCGCCAATGATGTGGCAAGCATGCGCGCACGGATGGAACAGCAGAAAAACCATGACATGAAGCACGCGCCCGGCGGCCTCATCGATATTGAGTTCATTGCGCAGTTCTTGTGCCTTTCCAGCGGGGTCGCGGTCACCGGTCCGGGCACGCGGCGCATGCTGCGGCACCTGAGCGATCTTGGTTGGCTTGATGGAGGGGCGCTTGAGACGCTGCTCGGCGCCCATCGTCTCATTCGAAACCTTGGCCACCTTTGTGCCATCGCAGGGATGGAGTGTCCGCCCTCTGAAACGCCGGTTGCGCTTAGACCGCTGTTATTGAGGGCGGCGGATGCGCCGGACATTGCGTTCTTAGAGGCCGACCTTGCAGCGCGCCAGCGTGACGTGCGCGCGCTGTTTGAACGGCTGATCGGTCCGCGCCGCTAAGCTTGTTGCGCCTCAACCAGGGATAGGTTCGCGCGGCAGACGCACAGTAACCGTGGTGCCTTTGCCCACCTCCGACTGGATGTCCATCTTGCCCCGATGAAGCTCGGTGAGGGAGCGGGCGATGGCAAGGCCGAGCCCTGATCCCTGGTGGGTTTTGGTGAACTGGTTTTCCACCTGGACGAATGGCTGGCCCAGCCGGTCCAGCTCCCGTTTGGGGATGCCAATGCCGTTGTCCTCCACCGCGACGACAACCCATTCGCGCTCCAGCCGGGCGCGGGTGGTGACGCAGCCGTCGCTCGGCGTGAACTTCACCGCGTTGGACATGAGGTTGAGGAGGATCTGCTTCATGGCACGCCGGTCCACCTGGATCCGCATTCCGTTGGAAATGGCGGACGCGATGGTGATGTTTTTCTCCGCCGATGTGGGCGTCATAATGCGCAGCGCTTCGGAGAAAAGCTCGGCCAGGTCCACCGTTTCCATGGAAAGGTCCACCTGGCCTGCCTCGATCCGGCTCATGTCCAGGATATCGTTGATGACGCCGAGGAGGTAGGTCCCGGAGTGGTGGATGTCGCCGCAGTATTCCTCGTATTTGTCGGCACCCAGCGGGCCGAACATTCTGGATTTCATGATCTCCGAAAAGCCGATGATGGCGTTTAGCGGCGTCCGAAGTTCGTGGGAGATGTTTGCGAGAAACTCTGATTTGGCGCGGTTGGCGTCCTCCGCGCGGGTCTTCTCCTCAGCGTGCTTTTTGGCGAGTTCGGACAGCTGGTGCGCCTGGTTCTCGGCCGTTCGTCGGGCGCGGGAGAGTTCCACCACGTTGGCTTTAAGGCTCTTTTCCTTGTCCATGAGCTGTTCCTCATGGGTCTTCAGCGCGGTGATGTCGGTGCCCACCGAAACGAAACCGCCGTCTTTGGTGCGCCGCTCGTTGATCTGAAGCCAACGGCCGCCGGCAAGTTCAGCCTCGTAGGATCGCTCCTCCTCGTTCTGCTTGCCTTTCGGGATGGGCTGCATGGAGACCACGGGCTGGCGCGCGGCGTTGATGACCACGTGGTAGGCCGTTCCCGGCCGCACAGCGTCGTCCGGCAGGTTGTGCATCTCCTGGTACTTGGTGTTGCACATGACCAGGCGGTTTTGCGCGTCCCACAGGACGAATGCCTCAGACACGGTCTCAATGGCATCACGCAGGCGCATGTCGGCAGTTGCAGAAAGTTCGGCCAGCCGCTTTTGCTCAGTGGTGTCGAGGGCGACGCCGATGAGGTGCGGGCGGCCGGAGTCTTCATCGCGCACAAGCTCGGCGCGGATGGAGAGCCAGATCCAGCGCCCGTCCGCGTGGCGCATGCGAAGTGTTCGGTCGAGCACGGGCTCGCCGGAGCGGAGCTGCCGTTCGGCAACGTCGTAAAGGTCACCGTCGTCCGGGTGGACCAGGGCGGAGACTTCGCGAAAGCCCATGAGATCGTCGCGCGGGGGCATGCCCAGCACCTCGAACATGGATTTCGTCCAGAACATGCGCCCGCGCGCCACGTCCCAGTCGAAGAGGCCGCAGCGGCCGCGGGAGAGGGCCGTGTCGTTGCGTGTGCGGATGACGGCGTTGATGTCGTCGGCAGAGCGGGCGCGGGCCGACTGAGCGTAAAAGGCGTACACAATCACGATGATGACGCCTGCGGTGCACATGAAGAGCACTGCAGAGGTGGAGAGTTTATCGCGCCATTTGGCGAGGATGGAGCGGACAGGCTGGGTCAGCGCGATGGAGGCATCCGTTCCGGCAATGTGATGAACCGTTGCAAGGCGGTCTGTGCCGTTTGCCTCAATGGTGATGACGCCCGCGCGGCGGCCGAAGGTGGTCAGCGGTTGATTGGGTCCCAAGAGACGGGCTGCGCGTTCTCGCACGAGATCGGCGCGGAAGGGGAACGTTGCGGTGATGGTGTCGCGCTCGATGAGGGCGATTTGACGGTCCGTCCGAGTGGCGCCGTCAGGCAGGACTTCCCCCAATATGGCTGCGAGCGAGGCGCCGCTGCTTGTGGCGAGGCGGGCAGTGTCAGCGGCCAAAGTGCCGGCAAGAAGCGTCATCTCGGTGCTGGCCGCGGCGAGCGTTTCGGCGCGTTCATCCACAGTGATGGCGATCCGGTAGGCGCCGATCACGAGGATGAAGATGATGGTGAGGAATGGGATAGCGCGCCGTAAGATCGGCTCCCGGGCCAGGAGCTGGCCGTAGCCTGGCGCAGCAAGAAGACGCACATGACCGTTCATTTCGCCTGCGGGCGAACGTGTGCGCTCCTGCTCGCCCGGCGCGGCAGGCCGTGACGCCGGGCGGCGGGCGGGCGCACTTCGGGGTGCGGCGGGGCACGCCCGCGCTTCGGCCCGGTTGAGGGC
>JBCDFB010000259.1:0-4027 GCA_039178655.1 Pseudomonadota bacterium
AAGCCTTGTCGTTGAAACGGCAGCGAAACCTGTCCCTTCGCCTCTTTGGTGATCGAGACCCTTTCGCTCCACGTAATTTAATTTATCCTGGTCACCTCATTATTTCAGGCGATCATTATGATGAAATTTAGCTATAGGTTTAATAAGGGCACCAAGCATTCGGCCCAAGTTGCTGATGTTGCAGCAAGATCTTCCGCGCTCCTGCGTCGCGACAGTGGGTCTGAGACGATCAAATCGACCCGGAAGGAAACGCCTCAGCGGTCCGGCAAGGGCGATCAAGCAGCCATTGACCGGACCCGAAGCGCCGTCAGGGGTGATGGTGAGGCCGCCCCAGCAAGCCAGAAGAAGGCCGACCGCACCGGCTCCTTGAAGGCAGAAAACGCCGTCTGGCGGGATGAAAAGCTGGCGGATGTCGGCAAGCTTCGCGGAGGCAAGTCGCCTCCCGCCAAGGCGGATCTGGTGAGCAGTGTGCAACGTCCTGCGAAGACTGCGCCCGCTTCGGCAGAGCTTGCCTACACCATTGCCAAGACGCGGGAATTTGTGAATGGCACCCGCGTTACGCGAGGCAGAGCACCCGCGCCCATCTCCGAAGTGTTTGCTGGGTTCGAGGGGAATGATTATCGCGATATTGCTTCGCCGCTGCTTGATGCGATCAGTGCCGCAGTCGCAGGTTGGGTGCAGGAGGCGTATTTCGACGACATCGTGATCTACGGACCCACCGCGACCGGTGGTCCAGGATGCCTTAACGGCCCGGCGCTTGATCCTGCGATCCGCGCCGCGCTCCCGGCCACCTTGACCGGCCACAAGGAAGAGATGGCAAAGGGTGTTGCCGAGGCTTTTTCCGATTGCTTCGCGCTGTGGCAATCCCATGTCATTGTCCCCGGTCTGCCATGGTATCCCGCATTTGCTGCGTGGCCTGGCGATGAGGCGGATCCGATGCCGAACATCCCAGTCTCGCTGGCGGCCTTGCCCTCACAATATGTGACGAAGGCTGTTCTCAAGTTTGAGCTTGAGAGTGCCATCAGCAGCGCACTTCCGGCACCAATGCGCGAGGAACGGGTGTTCATCGGCTCGCTGGCCGGGTCTCTCTCCCGCGCATTTGCCACTTGGCTCAACAATGCAATGGTGTCTCAGGTGATCGGTATGGGGCCGGTGCCCGCCTTTGCGCCACCCGCCGTCCCGGTTCACCTTGTGATGGGTGGCTGGGTGATCCCCGAACCGCCGCACATGAGCGTTACTGCACCCTTTAGAGCGGTTTGGATTTCCTTCTAGAAAACTGGTCACGCCGGGCCGGACGCCGAGGCGGCGTTCTTCAGCCGTGCCCGACGAGCGGCGGCTCGATCCTCATCGTGTTCGGATCGAGCCGCTTTGGCGTTAGCTGCAGCCGGAGGTGCTGCCACAGGTGTCGCACTTCAGGCACGTGCCGTTGCGCACGAGGGTGAAGTTGCCGCATTCGCCGCAGGGGTCGCCTTCAAAACCCTTAAGGCGGGCCATGATGGAGCGCTCGGCCGCACTTTGCTTGGGCTGCTCGACCGGCGCGGCGGCCGACGGTTCCCCTTCCGTGACACCCAGGAGTGCGGCCACCTCCGCCCGGATGGCGTCGATGGGCGAGACATCTGCGCCTTCGCTCACCCCAGCCTTGCCGGTGGCGTCAACTCCCGCTGCCTTCTCCGCTTGGGGGATCTGCGCTGCGGCGGGGGGCGATGATGCGGCAGGAACGCTCGCCGGGGCAACGGCAACGGGCGGCGGTGCAGCCTGCACACTGGTTGCGGTTTGCGCTGCGGGCGCCGCCGGAGCGGATGCGCGGGTGATGGCGCTTGCAATCACGTCCACGGCCTTCGCTTCGGCGGTTTCGGCGCGGATCAGCTTGAAACGCTGGCCGCGCACGAGGCCGTGGCTCACCATCTGCGGCTGGGGCTTGTCGCCGGCCACACCCCGGCCGAGGGTGGTGGACTGAACGTCCTCCGGCGTCACATGGGCAAGGTCGTTCCTGCCCAGATACGAGATGGCCAGCTCCCGGAAGATGTAGTCCAGGATCGAAGTGGCGTTCTTGATGGCCTCGTTGCCCTGCACCAGCCCCGCCGGCTCGAACCGGGTGAAGGTGAAGGCGTCCACATACTCTTCCAAAGGCACGCCGTATTGCAGGCCAAGCGAGATGGCGATGGCGAAATTGTTCATCATCGCGCGGAAGGCGGCGCCCTCCTTGTGCATGTCGATGAAAATCTCGCCCAGGCGCCCGTCATCGAACTCGCCGGTTCTGAGGTAGACCTTGTGGCCGCCGATGATGGCCTTTTGCGTGTAGCCCTTGCGCCGGTCGGGCATTGATTCGCGGCGGCGCGTGATGATTTCCCGCTCCACCACGCGTTCCACCATCCGCTCCGCCACAGCGGCCACGCGTTTGGGGATCGGCTCGGCGATGACTTCTTCGACAGCCTCTTCATCCTCGCCCACCCACTGGGCTTGGAGCGGCTGGGAAAGCTTTGACCCGTCCCGGTACAGCGCGTTGGCCTTCACGCCGAGCTTCCAGGACAGTTCGTAGGCGGCCGTACAATCCGCCACGGAGGCGGTGTTGGGCATGTTGATGGTCTTTGAAATGGCGCCGGAGATGAAGGGCTGCGCCGCCGCCATCATGCGGATGTGGCTTGAGGCCGACAAATAGCGTTTGCCGATCCGCCCGCATGGGGTTGCGCAGTCGAACACCGGCAAATGCTCTTCTGACAGGTGCGGTGCCCCCTCCAGCGTCATGGCGCCGGCGACGAAGACGTTTGCCTCGTCAATCTCTTTGTCAGTAAAGCCAAGCGCGGTGAGGACGTCGAGTTTCGGATCGTCAAGGTCAGCGTCGGGCAACACCTTTTTCAGGATGTCTTCGCCCAGCGTCCACTTGTTGAACACGAAGCGGATGTCGAAGGCGGAGGCGAGGGAGTCTTCCACCGCGGCGATGGCCTCGGCCGAAAAGCCCTTCTCGGCAAGGCTGTCGGGATTGATGTGCGGCGCGCCCGACATGGTGCCGTGGCCCACGGCATAGGCGATGATCTCTTCGCGCCGCTCCTTCTCGTAACCCAGGACGCGCAGCGCCTGGGGCACGGCCCGGTTGATGATCTTGAAGTACCCGCCACCGGCGAGCTTCTTGAATTTCACCAGCGCGAAGTCGGGCTCGATGCCTGTGGTGTCGCAGTCCATCACCAAGCCGATGGTGCCTGTGGGCGCAATCACCGTCGCCTGCGCGTTGCGATAGCCGTATTTCTGGCCGAGCGTCAGCGCGCGGTCCCAGGAGGCGGCGGCACGCTCCACCAGCTTAGGGTCGGGACAGGCGGACTTGTCGAGCGGGACGGGCCGAGTGGCAAGCTTTTCGTAGCCACCCTGGTCGCCATGGGCGGCTCTGCGGTGGTTGCGGATGACGCGCAGCATGGCCGCTGCGTTCTCCTCGTACCGCCGGAAAGGGCCCAGATCCCGCGCCATTTCTGCGGAGGTGGCATAGGCGGTGCCAGTCATGATCGCGGAGATGGCGCCGCAGATGGCACGGCCCTTGGCCGAATCGTAGGGAATGCCCGAGACCATCAAGAGGCCGCCGATGTTGGCAAAGCCGAGCCCTAGGGTCCTGTAGTCATAGGAATTCTGCGCGATGGCGGCGGACGGAAACTGCGCCATGGTGACGGAGATTTCCAGCACCATGGTCCAGAGTTTTACTGCGTGTTCGAAGAGGCCGATGTGGAACGCCCCGTCGGCCGACTTGAATTGCAGGAGGTTCAGCGAAGCAAGGTTACAGGCTGTATCGTCCAGGAACATATACTCTGAGCAGGGGTTGGAGGCGCGGATCTCGCCCCCTGCCGGGCAGGTGTGCCAGTCGTTGATGGTGGTGTGGAACTGGATGCCGGGGTCGGCTGAGGCCCAGGCCGCGTATCCCACCTTCTCCCACAAATCGCGGGCGTTGAGGGTGCGCGCGATGGCACCGGTGGTGCGATAGGTGAGGTCCCAGTCCTCGTCCTTCTCCACGGCCGCCAAAAACTCGTCCGACACGCGCACGGAG
>JBCDFB010000260.1:0-3960 GCA_039178655.1 Pseudomonadota bacterium
CACCTGGACGGATTCCGGGTATGTATCCGCCATGCTTCTTCAAATTGTCCGCCGTATCTGACGGGTTGAAGACAATCGCGGTGTAGAAAAAGGCGAAGAAGATGATCATCGCCGAATAGGTCAGCATGTAAAGCGGCTGGCCGTGGCCAAACAGCGCCTGGATCGTCCCCAGCGCGCCGCCGCCGTCACCGCCGGCACCGAAGCTGGTGAGCGTCGCCGGGATGAGGAGGAGCGATGAGGCGAATATGGGCGGGATCACACCGGCCGTGTTCAGCTTCAGCGGGAGGTGCGAACTGTCCCCCTGGAACATGCGGTTGCCCACCTGTCGCCGCGGATACTGGATCAGAAGCCGCCGCTGCGCCCGCTCCACGAACACGATGAACGCAATCACCACCACAGCCATCACCATCACGCCCATGATGAGCGGGGTGGAGAGCGCGCCCTGGCGGCCAAGCTCCAAAGTGCCGGCAAGCGCGGAGGGAAGCTCGGCGATGATGCCGGCGAAGATGATCAGCGAGATACCGTTGCCCACGCCGCGGCTGGTGATCTGCTCGCCCAGCCACATCAGGAACATTGTGCCGCCCACCAGCGTCACCACCGTGGTGAAGCGGAAGAACCAGCCCGGATCGGTCACAATGGTGCCGGCGCTCTCCAGCCCCACCGAAATCCCGTAGGCCTGGACGGTCGCCAGCACGACCGTGCCGTAACGGGTGTACTGGTTGATCTGCTTGCGGCCCTGCTCGCCCTCCTTCTTCAGCTGCTCCAGCCGCGGGATCACGGTGGTGAGAAGCTGCACGATAATGGAGGCGGAAATGTACGGCATGATGCCAAGGGCAAAGATCGCCATCCGCCCCACAGCACCGCCGGCGAACACGTTGAAGAGGCCGATGAGACCCGATTGGGCCTGATCGAACGCCTGGGCGAGCGCAATGGGGTCGATCCCCGGAAGCGGAATGTACGTCCCCAGCCGGTACACCACGAGGGCGGCAAGGGTGAACCAGATGCGCTGCCGCAGCTCCGTCGCCTTGCCGAAGGCGCGGAAATTGAGGTTGGCAGCAAGTTGTTCGGCAGCTGACGCCATACTGAGCTCCGCTCGCTCACACGCCCCTGCACCACAAAAGGACCGCCGGCAGAGGGTGCGGATAGAATTGGATCACGCGCTGAGGGTGCAGGTCACCCCGCATTTCGCGCACCCGCCAGACCTAATCGGTGGGAGAGCGCACGCCAAGTCAATTCTCGTGCGGCCAATCCCCTGCCCCGGCAACGGCAGCCCCGCTGCGTGAACTTTCGCGCCGAGCACACCGGCCAAACCACCGGCGCACGCACTCAAACGCGCTTACGGCAAAACAATGGCACAGCCGCTGCGCAATCGACCGCGCCGCGCAAAACAGCTAGACTTCCCGCTCTCAAAACTCTGGCCGGATCATGGCAATGCGCATCCTGATTGTGATCATCTCGTTGTGGGCAGCCGGGGCCTTTAGCCCCCAGGCCCTCGCGGCAAACAGAGCAGCACTCATCGTTGGGGTCAGCCAGTACCAGTCTGTCTCCCCGCTGGAAAACCCGGTCAACGACGCCCGGGCCATTGCGGGCCTTCTGCGCAACCTGGAGTTCGACACCACAGAACTCATGGATCCGGACGCAGCCACCCTGCGCAGCGCCCTGCAGGAGTTTGCCTTCCGCGCCGAACTGGCGGACGTGGCGCTCATCTATTTCTCCGGCCACGGCATTGAGCGGGCCGGCCAGAACTATCTCCTGCCGGTTGACACGGTCGCCTCCCGGGACGAAGCATCCGTCACCAACGCGGTCGCGCTGGACGACTTCCTCTCCAGCGTGGACAGGGCACGCCAATTGCGCATCGTCATTTTGGATTCCTGCCGTGACGACCCCTTCGCCGCACTCGGTCTGGAGATTGCGCAAAGCGACGCGCCCACCATTGAGGCGGCGCCGGCGGTCACCACCGCCGATGCTGCCGGTGAGCAGGACCCAAGGTCCGTTGCCGGCGGCCTCGCACCGCCCGCCCCCAACCGCGGCACCCTCGTCGCCTACGCGGCCAAGCACGGCCAGGTGGCCTTTGACGGGACCGGCGGGCACGGCCCCTACGCCCGCGCGCTGCTGGAGCACATGGCAACGCCGAACCTTGAAATCGGCATGATGTTCCGCCGGGTGCGCGACGAGGTGATGGACGCCACTGCCCAGCTGCAAGAGCCGTTTACCTACGGCTCGCTCTCCGGCGTGCCCCTCTTCCTCGCCAACACAGAGGCGCCGCTCGGCGGGTTCGACGGTGACTTGCGGGCCGCATGGTCCTCCATGGGACCTGATCGTACGGAGCAGCTGGAAGCCCTCGCCGCCGCCGGCGAGCCGCGGGGCCTGCTGGGCCTCGCCTTCATCAAACAAAACCCCCAGGACGCCCGATATGATCCGGCCGGCGCCATCGGCCTCCTGCGTCAGGCAGCGGTCCTGGGTGACCCGGTCTCCCAGTTCGAGCTGGCAAAGGCCCTTGAACGCGGCATCGGCACGGCCGCCGATCCCGAGGAGGCGCTGCGCTGGTTCAAGGCATCGGCAGACCAGGATTTCCCTGACGCCCTCAACGATATGGGCTTTCTCACCTTCCAAGGCGGGCTCGGGATTAAGCGCGATCCTCCCACAGCCATCGACTTCTTCCGCCGCGCTGCTGAACTGCGCCACCCGGAGGCAATGTACAACTTCGCCGCCATGATCGATGACCAGCTTGTTGAAGGCAAAACGCCCGAGGACGCGGCAGGCTTTTTGTTCAGTGCCCTGCGGACCGGCAACCGCGACGTCCTCAATGTGCTCACCGAGAATCCCAACACCTTCACACGCGCGACGCGGCGGGGCCTGCAGCGGCGCCTTGCCGAACGGGGCTACTACACCGGCACCATCGACGGACTGATCGGACCCCAAAGCACACGCAGCCTGCGTGCCGCTTTCGGCGAATAAGACACTGATCCAGAAGGAGACCCCGTGAGACCTGTGACACTGGCGGCCGCCGCGGCAATTCTTGCTGCGGCGACCACCGCCCTCGCCCCGGAAAAGACCGCAGCCGCACCCGTGAACCCTGCACTGAAGCTCGGCGGCGAGACCGCGGCGGAAGGGTTCAGCCATCTCATGCCGGCATTTTCCAATCAGGAAACCCGCCGCATCATCAGATTGATCGACGGCGTCGAGGCCGAATGCCGCCAACTGGAAGTCCGCTACCGGTTTGATTGCTTTGGTATCGGCTTTCAGCAGGTGGCCCGCCAAATCCGGCGGCCCGACTATCGCGAGGTGCGCACCGCGCTGGAACGTGCCTCCCGGAGCATCAATCAGGAAGTGCGCCGCAATCTGGACGCTGCGGCCCCACGCGTCTCACCCCGCAGACCCGATGCCAACCGCAGCGGCCGCAGACAGTTCCGCGCCGTGCGCCAACAAGCGGTCCGCGCTGTTAGCCGCGCAGCCCGCACCGCGGTGGAGCGCGCCTCCTCAACGCTTTTGCGCTCGGCGCAAAGGTCTCAGCAACGCCGCGTCCATTACACGCAAATCGCCCGCGCCGTCGATTCCACCACGCTTTTGATGCGCGCATAAGCTCCGGCGGCCCCACCTCGCCGCTGAAGCCGAGACCCTATCCCGACCAAACGCGCTTTTCAGGAGCCGAGCCGTCGGCTCCTGCGCAATTGCGTTGAAAACCGGCTTTGCGCAAAGCACCCTCGGACGTGAACTCAGCAGAATCGGGCAATTTCTAGGCAGCGCTTCGAGGCGCACACCTTAACCCGAGGGCAGGAGGCGCCGATGAAGTTAGTGCGCACTGTGATCGTCAGCGTCTTGGCAATCGCGCTTTTCACCACCAAAACCTTCTCCGCGACCATGACAGTCACCCCAAGCCGCGAAGCCGGCCCTGTCAGAAACTCGATCACATCGATCCCGGAGTTGCCGGAATATGTGCCGATCGAAGTCCCCGCCCCG
>JBCDFB010000261.1:0-3946 GCA_039178655.1 Pseudomonadota bacterium
GACTTTAGCGGTGAAAGTGCTGCATTGAGCGCGTCGATCTCACCCTCCAGGCGGTCCACCTGCGCGGGAACGATCCGCAGAGGTTCATACGGGAGGTCGGCAACCTCGGGCGTTGCAAGATCTGCCCCCAGATCGAACAAATCATTCTGGATGCGGGCCAGCATCCCGTCGAGATTGCTGTCTTCGCATACAAGGCGGGCGCAGCCGATCACGCTGTTGGTCTCGTCAACCGTCCCGTACGCGGCGACCCTGAGGTCGAACTTTTGCCGGCGCTCGCCGCTGCCGAGGGCCGTGGTCCCCGCATCGCCGGTGCGCGTATAAATCTTGTTGAGCGTAACCATGGAGAATTCTAGCCCGTCGTGAAGTAAAGTGCGGTCATCGCGATGACGATGGCGACGAACTGGAGCATGACGCGCATGCGCATCAGCGATTGGCTTCGGCTGGGTGACCCGCCCCGGGCCATGTTCCAAAGCCCCATGACCAGGACGACGGCAACCGCCAGCGCCGCAACGACAATTATGAAAGTAGTCAGCGTTGACATGGCAACGTCACCGTCTCGTTAGCCGCGCTCGCTCCTGTGAGCGGTCGCATGCGCTTCATCTTCCGACCGGTCAGATGGCTTCCCCGCGCATGAGGCGGGGCACGTCCCCCTCAAGTCCCGCAGCCTCATTGATGAAGAAAGCTTTGAGACTTTCCCGACGGTCCACCAGGCCAAGGCCGATCGAACGGACCGCACGGAGTATGTCTGACCGACGCGAGAACATGGTGTTGAGCCCGTCGGTGACCAGGGCCATCTGCGTGGCGTCAGCCCGGCGCCACTTTTCGTAGCGCGGCAGAGCCACGCTCAAATCCTCGCCGATCCGCCCCGCCTCGATGAGCAATTCCGCCAGCGCTGCCGCGTCGCGAAGGCCAAGGTTCAGCCCCTGGCCCGCAAGTGGATGGATAACGTGCGCCGCATCCCCGGCAAGGCAAAACCGACCGGCAAAATAGCTGCGCGCCAGCATCGCCTTCAGCGGATAGGCAATGAGTGGCGGCTCCACGCATATCCGCCCCAGGGACAGACCGAACACGCGCTCGATCTCGATGGATGCCATCATGGGGTCCATCTCGGCCATGGAGCGGGCAAATCCCGGCCGTTCGGTCCACACGAGCGATGATTGCTCGCCCATCATGGGCAGCGTGGCGAGGGGGCCTGCGGGCAAAAAGTGCTGGGTTGCGAGCCCATGGTGTGGCCGTGCGTGGCTGATGGTGCCTGAAATGCCGTACTGGTCGTACTCTTTCTCGATGACGCCGATCCCTGCGATGGATCTCAACCGGGACGTGCGTCCATCCGCGCCAACGATAATATCGGCTTGCAGCGCACGCCCGCCGTCGGTCTCTACGGTGACGCCGGTCTCGTCCTCATCATAAAAGACGGCGCTTTCTGCCGTTTCGTTGATGCCAAGGTCCTCACAGCGCGCTGCCAGCGCGGCGCGGATTGCATCGTTGTGGACGATGTGGGCGAAGGCGTCGGCCCCGTGGCCCCCCTCAAACGTCAGAATTTCGGGGCGGATCGCGTCGTCGATCCGCGAATCGGTGATGGCCATGGACACGACGGGCTGGCTTTTATCCGCAAGGGCCGGCCACACGCCGGTGCGGCTGAAAAGGCGCCTGCCGCCGGCGGAGATGGCGCTGGCGCGCACGTCTCGCGCCGGGTCCGGCCCGGCCAGCAAAGTCACCTTGATGTGGGATTGAGATGCCAGCGCGACGGCGATCGTCCGCCCCACAATCCCCCCGCCGGCGACCACCACGTGCCCAGCCATGCCTTCACTTCCTTCAGCCCGTGTCAGGCCATGGACATGTCGCTTTTGGCAAAGCCGGGCAATCCATGGCAGCGTCGCACATCACATCCTGCGCGTCCGCGCGAACCCCATTGACGGATACCCCGATGCGAGCTGCCGTTGCCGAACTCTTGCGCACGCTGGACCTGGAGCCGCTGGAGCGGAACCTTTTTCGCGGGAGAAGCCCGCAGGTGGGCTGGCAGCGCGTCTTCGGCGGCCAAGTGATCGGCCAGGCGCTGGTGGCGGCAACACGGACGGTGGAAGGGCGCGCCTGTCACTCACTCCACGGCTACTTCATGCGGCCGGGCGACCCTTCTGTCCCCATCATTTACGAGGTGGACCGGATCCGCGACGGGCGCTCCTTTACCACGCGCCGCGTGGTCGCCGTCCAGCACGGGGAAGCAATCTTTTCTATGAGTGCGTCCTATCAGGTGGAGGAGGAGGGTCTTGAGCATGCCGTTGCCATGCCGGACGTGCCGGGGCCCGATGAGTTGCCGGACGAGGAGGAGCTAAGGGCACTGTTCGTCCGCGAGGCGCCGGACGCGATGGCGAAGTACTTTAAGGGTGACCGGCCCATCGAGCTGCGGCCGCTGGAGCTGCGTCATTACATCACCAACGACAAGCTCGCCCCGCAGCAATTCGTTTGGCTGCGCGCCACCGACCGGTTGCCGGATGAGGCTGAGCTCCACCGCGCAGTGCTTGGATACCTGTCGGACATGACGCTGTTCGACACGGCGCTCTTCGCCCACGGGCTGTCAGTCTTCAACAGGACGATGCAGGTGGCGAGCCTGGACCACGCCATGTGGTTCCACCGGCCGTTCCGCGCCGATGAGTGGCTGCTTTATGCGCAGGACAGCCCGTCCTCCTCAGGCTCCCGCGGATTCACGCGCGGCCTGATTTTTTCCCAGGACGGGCGCCTCGTTGCGTCCGCCACACAGGAAGGGTTGATGCGCAAACGCACCCGATGACCGCCGATGCATTTTTGTGACGCAGCGCACAGATTGCGATGGGCGCTGGTGGCACGCTTAAGGCTTCTATTTGAATTGTGGCAATTTGATTAGGATGTTGCCAACATGCTGTTTTTTCGCGCATAGAGGGCGGTGAAGCGTCAATCCCGATTTGATCGGAGAGGCTAAAACATATTCGTGCTTCGAAGCGATTCGGTAGGGGCGTTTTTGTCAGTCATCAGGGAGATTTTGGATGACGCCGAGTGATAATCTGTACCGTAGTCAATATTATCTTTTCAGAATTGGTGATTTAGAGCGCATTTGGGACGACTATAACGGCAGCGGCGTCAACGTTGCCGTCATCGATGATGGTGTTGAATTCAGGCACCATGACCTCAACAACAACTACAATGCTTCATTGCACGTGCGCATCAACGGTCAGGCCGTGGTGCCGAACCCCGGCGGGCCGAACGATGGTCACGGGACTGCCGTTGCAGGCATCATCGGATCGGAGCGCAACGGTTCCGGCACCGTAGGCGTCGCGTGGAACTCCAACCTCACGGGCGTCAACATATTTGACGGGCCTGCATCGACGCCGACCGGGTTCAATACTGCGCTTGAGCAGCTCGACCGGTTTGATGTCACCAACAACAGCTGGGGCTACGACGCCCCATTCGCGCTGGGCAACAACGTTCTGTTCCAGGCGGGCTTGTTTGAAGATTCGCTGGAGACCGGGCGCAACGGCCTCGGCACCATCAACGTCAAAGCCGCGGGTAACTCCAACAACAACGCCAACGGTGAGCAGATTGAAGCCTCGCGCGCCACCGTCTCGGTGGCGGCCTACACCAACCAAGATCAGGCGGCGGGTTACTCCAACTACGGCGCGAACATTCTGGTGTCAGCGCCCTCCAACGGCGGCACGGTGGCCCAGACCACCACCGATCTGACCGGTTCGGCCGGCTACTCCGCGGGCGACTACACCAACAGTTTTGGCGGCACGTCGGGCGCGTCTCCGGTGGTTGCCGGTGTTGTGGCCCTGATGCTCGACGCCAACAGCCGTCTCGGCTGGCGCGATGTGCAGGAGATCATCGCCAACTCTTCCCACGAGGTGGGGAGCGGTGTGGGCGGAACGCCCAGGATCTCGGAGAACCACAACTGGTTCTACAATGGCGACAACAA
>JBCDFB010000262.1:0-3843 GCA_039178655.1 Pseudomonadota bacterium
GTGCCAACAGACCAGCTTCTGGCCGAAGCAAAGACGATGGCCGAGGCGATCGCGAAGCAATCTCAGCCGGCATTGATGGCGGCGAAGGAAAGTGTGAACCGCGCATTCGAGGGCGGGCTTTCCGATGGTGTTCGGTTCGAGCGGCGGCTGTTCCACGCCCTGTTTGCCACGGAAGACCAGAAGGAAGGCATGGCAGCGTTCGCCCAGAAGCGCGCGCCCAGCTTTAAAAACCGCTGAATTTGAGCGCCAGGCTGCCTATATCGCCGTCTTGACGGTGAGGCTTCAGTCGCATACGCGCAGCGTCAACCCCAACACCAGCGAAGGCTGCGCCACAGAGCGCACCCAGTTTTCAGAGGCTCTGCCTCCCAGGAAGGACTATGGCGAACACGAAATCTGCCCAGAAGATGGTGCGCAAAATCCGCAAGCGGACGGATGTGAACATGGCGCGCCGTTCGCGCATGCGGACCTTCATCCGCAAGGTGGAAGACGCAATCAAAGCCGGCGACAGCGCCGCGGCGAGCAGCGCCCTGCGCGAGGCCCAGCCTGAGATCATGCGCGCGGCCCAAAAGGGCATCCTCCACAAAAACACTGCGGCCCGAAAAATGTCCCGCCTGTCGACCCGCGTGAAAGCGCTGGGCTAACGCAACACCTCGCCGGCGAGTGAGCTTCGGCGGGCCGATGCCATCTCACTCGCTCGGCCGGCCGTGGCGGCGGCTCCGGTCCTTGAAAAGTTGATGGTCCACCCGCGGCATTCGCGCAACAAACGGCCCCGCCGGCGGGTGGCGCAATTTTTCCGCTAAGCGTTTGTCGCATGCGCGCACAGGGGCCCAGGTTTGCTCAAAACGGCGCGCGGCTCGCTTTGCAGCCTCAACTTCAGGTTGTGGACGGCGTTTATCCCGCCTGTGGCTGCCATCCAAAGCCCAGGTTTTGCTTTGTCATTCGGTGAAGCAAGGGAGCAACTTGTGGCGGTGCTCCGCCGGACTGGCATCGCCCTGGAGCCATAACGGCGCCGCTGCCCTGAAACTGCGGTGATTTCAAGCCCAGTCTGACGCAGAATCCGCTTAGCTGGCTATTTTTCCACTATCGCAACAATCGCGCATTTTTTGAAAAGAATGCGGAAGATTTTTTTCATTCCGCCGCAGCGGGGTCGGCCATCGACCGGGGGGTGCGGAAACCCCTTTTATACCTGGCGATTTTCGATCGGAATGGCCCGGTCGCCCCAGGATCGCTGGCGATTGTCGTGAAAAAGAGCACGTGTCAAGGACTTGTGCATGGGAGATTTCCACGGCTAAGTAGCCCTCGTCAGCGGGCAAGACCTTGCGGACGACGAGAGACGCCCCAATGCAGGGCACTCCGTATTGCTGTCGAAGGAGAGATCGGGATGGCGCCGTACGTCAGAACAAACGAGTGTTCGACGCTGCATCAGCGCTCCGATATTCCGGATTAGCGGCGCCCTATTTGGGCGACGAGAGAGAAGACTGTTGTTCGATACAATGATTACTGCATGCGCTCGGCGTGTGCATGGGGGACCTTTGCCATGTCTGGGGTGGGCGAAGTACAAAACGTCACGGCGACTGAGGCGCTGAACGCGCTTGCCCAGTCACCGACCGCACGCCTTGTGGACGTGCGCACAAAAGCCGAGTGGATCTACGTAGGGTTGCCGGATCTCTCGGCGCTGGGCACCGAGCCGGTGCTCCTGGAATGGCAGACATTTCCCGACATGACCGTCGACGAAACCTTCGGTGACGCGCTGCAGAGCGCATGTCCGGAGCGGTCTGCGGCGCTGTACTTCCTTTGTCGCAGTGGCGTGCGCAGTTTAGCCGCCGCGCGAGAGATGGGCATGCGCGGGTACGCCAACGTGTTCAACGTCGCTGACGGCTTTGAAGGGCCGCCTGATGACAAGGGACACCGCGGCCGATTGGCGGGGTGGAAGGCTGAAGGCCTTCCCTGGCGCCAGAGTTAGCGACCAACTCCAGACAAACCAATGAATGAGGCCTCCCCGCGCGGCATGCCCGGCGCCGCAACGGGACAAGTGCGAGCAGTTTCCGGGTGAGTGGAGGCGAGTGTGTGCGCAGTGCCGGCGTGCTGAGTGATCACGGCCGGCGGGGTGAAAAACGGCGATTTATAGGATGGTTCCAGTGGCTCATGGCGATTACGACGACCAACGACGGCAAGTTTGGGCGCAGATTAAGGCAGAATTGCGCACTGCCCACGGCGAGGATGCCTACGCCCACTGGCTGGAGCGGGTGGAATATGTAGGCTTTGCCGACGGTGTGGTGACCCTGTCC
The DNA here is from genome assembly GCA_039178655.1 of Pseudomonadota bacterium. Taxonomy (GTDB): domain Bacteria; phylum Pseudomonadota; class Alphaproteobacteria; order Rhizobiales; family Amorphaceae; genus Acuticoccus. The sequence continues at coordinate 2,289 of JBCDFB010000262.1, forward strand.
ACCGCCACACCCTTCATCAGGCACTGGAACCAGAACAATTACGGTCCGGAAGTGGCCCGCCGCTGGCGCGCGCTTGAGGACTGTGTGCGTGAGGTGCGCTTTGCGGTGCGGTCTTCACTGCATCCCACGCACAAGAAGACGGCACCCGGCGCCGCCAGCGCGCCAGGGGCCAGCCAGAGCCCCGGCGCCACCGCCGCGCACGCCCTCAGCCTCGCCCCGCCCGCGCCCGCCAACACCGTGGGCGGCCTTGAAGGCTCGCCGCTCACCCCCCGCTTCACCTTCGAGAACTTCATCGAAGGTCCGTCCAACATGCTTGCCGTCGCCGCGGCCAAGAAGATCACCTTCGCCCAGGCGGGCGAGAAGAGCCAATACAACCCGCTCTACGTCAACGCGCCTGTGGGCCTTGGCAAAACGCACCTGCTGCAAGCCGTCGCGCAAGCATCCGCTGCCGCAAACCCCCACCGCCGCCTGCTGTATCTGACGGCCGAGCATTTCATGTACCGCTTCGTCTCGTCCGTCCGGAACAAGACCACGCTCAGCTTCAAGGACGTCTTGCGGGACATCGACCTTCTGATTGTGGACGATATGCAATTCCTCAACGGTCAGAAGGTGCATGAGGAGTTCGGCCACACCCTCACCACGCTCGTGGACAGCGGGCGGCAGGTCATTGTTTCGGCCGACCGCGCTCCGGCGGACCTTGAGGGGCTTGAACCACGGGTACGCTCGCGCCTGGGCGGTGGTCTCGTGGTGGAGATAGAAGCGCCGGACTACGCCATGCGCAAAGCCATCCTGGAGCTTCACATTGCCGAGAAGCGTGAGCTCTTCCCCGAGCTTGATTTCCCCGCGGAGGTGCTCGACTTCGTGGCCCGCTCGGTCAACACCAACGGGCGTGACTTGGATGGTGCGGTGAACAGGCTCGTGGCGCACAACCAGCTCACCGCGCAGCCCATCACCATGAAAATGGCGGAAAGTGCGCTGCGCGATCTGCTGCGGGCCCGCGAAACGCGCCGGCCGAAGATTGAGGACATTCAGCGCGTGGTGTCCCAGCACTATGGCGTGTCGCGGCAGGATCTCGTCTCCGCGCGGCGGACGCGCACCATCGTCGGCCCCCGGCAAATTGCCATGTACCTCTCAAAGCAGCTCACGCCGCGCTCTCTGCCGGAAATCGGCCGGCGGTTCGGCAATCGCGACCACACCACGGTGCTGCACGCTGTGCGCAAGGTGGACGCGATGGTGATGCGCGAGCCCCAGGTGGCGGAGGACATTGAGACCTTGAAGCGCCTTCTCGACCAATAACGGCGATGGCGGCGGGGGCTAGAGACATCTCCCGCCAGATTGCCCTTTCAGGACGGGCCGAAGACTGTGGCAAATGGCGGAAGGCGTGAGTCCAAGCCCCCCGCCCCTTGCGTTGGGGGGAGAGGTTTGGTCATCCTGCCCCCGCCTTGCGGTCCTCCCGCATTACCCCAACGGAATTGCCTTTAATGCGCGCGTCCCTCGAACGGGCTCATCTGTTGAAGCCGCTGTCCCATGTTCAGCGTGTGGTGGAACGGCGCAA
>JBCDFB010000263.1:0-3817 GCA_039178655.1 Pseudomonadota bacterium
CCAAGAGATCCCTCGGTTCAGGGTACGCTGGCATCGATAACACGCTGTTTTATCGCGATAACAACATGATGTTGTTTGGTGACGCAAAGAAGATGGTTGAAGAGATCGTCAAAGCGCTCTGAGGCTTATCCGCCCTCGCGATCTGATGCTAAAAGCCCCCCAACGCATCTGCGTTCGGGGGGCTTTTTCGCTGCCATCAGCGCATCGAGAAGTGGGATCCGTGGTGCGCTATCGACACTTCGCGGGGGGCGAGCGGTGCGTCAAAGCCCGGCATCTCATCCAAGGTGAGACGGCGTGGGGACCGCTCTCTGGCGCTCGCTGCACGGATGGTAGGTACCCGCTCACCGGTAGGCACAGCCCGCTGTGATCCCATGTGGGTTCTGCCGCCGACGCATTGCGGCATGTAGGTGCGCGCGGTGGAGAGAGCCATCAGGTGCAGCGCCGAGGAAAAATAAGTGCCCAGGCGGAACCGCTGCACGGACGATGGGATCGGAACACCCCGCACGGCGCACGCGGTGAGCGCGGCAATTGCCCGGTAACCCGGTTCATTCATGGCCATCACGGCGCGACGGGTCGCAAGGTTCACGTCAACCGGCACATTGGAGCCGCGAACATTCCACGTTTGGTCAAAAGGCACCAGGAACTCCCGGGGAACGTGTCCGCCCATCAGCATGAACAAGGGGATGCGGACCGCATCGTAGGACGAGTGGGGTTTGAAGCCTTCCGCAGGCTCCAGAAAACGCTCGCTGCGCAGCGTCACCCAGTCCGGCGCGTGACCGCCGTAGGCCGACACTGCAGCCTGGGTGAGCTGCAGACCGCTCTGCCACGCCTCGCGAAACGGATGGCGTGGGCTGATGGTCTCAAACTTCAAAAGCGCGCCGTAGATGAAGTACGAAAGGTTGAGCACTGGGCCGTCCTGGTGATGCCCGCGGTCAAATCCGAACGCCGCCGGGCGCAGGATCACATGGTCCCCCTGGCGCGTCAGAAGCAGGCGCCCGATGTCATCCACAATCGGTTTGGCGAGGCTCACATAGCGCGGCTCATCCCAAGCCATCGCAGCCTTTAGGAGGGCATACGCCACCATCACGTCGCCATCGCTTGCGTTATTGCGGTCCGTCACCGCGGGCGAGGCACCAGGCTCGTAGAGCCAGCTCACCAATTCATCGCGGCGCACGCGCATTTCGCTGAACGTGAAGTCCAGAATCCGATCGAATGTCGGCTGATCGTTGGCCTTTACGGCGAGCAGCAGCCCATAGCTCTGGCTCTCGCTGTGGGAAACGCCGTCCTTCTCCCTGTCGACCACGCGGCCTTCAGGCGTGATGTAACGATGGCGAAAGGGGGCCCACTCGTGCGGATAAATCGTTGCCGCAGTCCGTTCGTGCGTGCTGAACGCTGGCGTGGCTTGGCTGGGCTCAAGGCCCACGCAAGTGCCGACTGCGCACATGGCGGCCCCTGCAAGCATTTTCCGAATTCTGGGTACTGTAGACATTGGACCCTCGTGGTGTTTCACGAGGCTCAACGCAAAGCTGTGCGCAGTTGATCCCAGAATACAGCAAAAATATGGATCAATACAGTAATACCGAAAAATTACTGTAGTAAAATGTTATCTAAATGTTTTGCGTAGTGTAGCTCTGGTTGTGGCAGAAACGCCCTGTTAACCATGCTTTTGTATGTTGGCGTTATGTCATCAACACGTCATATAATTCCCAGATCGGCGCTTACTTTCGCTGCGGCGGCGCTGTCAGCATGCGCTCAGATTGCGGCCGCGCAGACCAGCCAATGCAGCGAACTTGCGCTCAAGTACGGTCGGGTCGTGTCGGTGTGTCAGGAAGGGGCGTCCGTGCGCATCGCAGGGGCGGGGGCCGCTGCGCTGCACAATGACCCTGCGGTTCTGGGCGCCGTGGCCCGCACACTCGACCCGCGGGCAATTCCACCCGCGACATTGCCGAAAGAGGTGCAGGGCGCGCAGATCTCAGCCTGCACGGTGCAGCGCGCACACAGCCAGCCCGGAGAGCATCTCAAGATCCAATGTGCGCTGACGCTGGAGATTACAACTGCCGTCCAGGATCCGCAGGTGCTGCCGCAATGAAGGCGTAGCTGAGGGTCCTGTCGAGGTGGACCGGTCGAACCGCGGCTGACGATCTTCGCCGGGCCTGCAGCGCTGTTTGCGGTCCGACGGCTTAAAAGGCGAGTTGGCGTGGAGCTAAGCCGCCCCACGCCAACTGGATTGCTCCTAGCCCTCGGTTTTCAGTCCGAGCCTGAAAGGGCCGTGCATGCTTTACCGGCAGCTCACCGGCTTCAGGCTCACATAGTCTTCTTTAATGCGCCGATGGGTCTCCACGTAGAGCGGGGCGTGGCGGCGCTTCTGCACGTGTTTGCCGGCAAACTGGTAGCTGTGCCTGGCACCGCGGACGCGGTGGCCGCGCGGGTTCACCGCGTAGTGCGCCGGATAGTACGTTGCCCTATAGCAAGACACGACGCCACGATCGTCCCGCACGACATGGTAGGTGTCATCGTGGCGGACGTGGTGGCGCGGCGCGCGCGGCCGCTCGACGACGACCATCCTGTGGCCTTTGTGGCCGTAAAGGCCGGCGTCGCCCGCCACGGCGGTGCCACCGAGCAGGCCGGCCGCAATCACGCCTGCCGTCAACGCAATCAATCCCCTTCGCGCCATCGCGCCCTCCATGGTCATTCAGCTCGCCTTAAAATCAAGAGCTCGGGCGAGATAGTTGTTTTTATTAACGTCCTGTCAAGTTCTATGAACAAAGGAAAGAGTTAATGTGGTCTGTTAACTTTAATATGGGACAAAAATCCAAGTATTAATGCAGGCAACATTCATAATGGTTAATGGACGCTGCAGGTTGAACTTCACCGCAGGAGGTGTGGAGCCCTGTGGCCCGCTGCGATAACGTGCAACTCAGCGCGGCCTGAGTGCGGCGGAAATCTGGCTGTCCCGCACCGTTAAAGGACCGAGCTTACTGATGCCCACCGACATTGAGATCGCGCAGGCAGCATCGCCTGAACCCATTCTGGCCGTTGCTGAGCGGGCGGGCATCAGCGCAGACAGGGTCGTCCCGTACGGCCGTGCGAAGGCGAAAATTGTGCCCGCAGGCGGCGGCGCGAGGGGCAAGCTCGTTTTGGTGACCGCCATCAATCCGACGCCGGCGGGCGAGGGCAAGACCACCACGACCATCGGCCTTGCAGACGGGCTTCGCACTATCGGCGTCAATGCAATCGCCTGCCTGCGCGAACCGTCGTTAGGACCGTGTTTCGGGATCAAGGGCGGTGCAACCGGGGGCGGGCGGGCGCAAGTTTTACCGATGGAGGACATCAACCTCCATTTCACCGGTGACTTCCACGCAATCACCGCAGCTCACAATCTCCTCGCCGCGCTGGTGGACAATCACCTCCACTTCGACAACGCGCTTGGGATCGACCCTCAGCGTGTCATGTGGCGCCGCGCACTCGACATGAACGACCGTGCGCTCCGCTCTGTGGTCACAGGGCTTTCCGGCAAGGCGAACGGCGTGGTGCGCGAAAGCGGCTTTGATATCACCGTTGCGTCCGAGGTGATGGCGATTTTGTGCCTGGCGGAGAACGCCGATGACCTTAAAGCGCGGCTTGGGCGCATAGCCATTGCGCCCGACGGGGCGGGCGGCTTCATCATTGCGGATCAGCTCACGGCAAGCGGCGCGATGGCTGCGCTGCTGAAGGATGCGATCCTCCCCAACCTCGTGCAGACTCTGGAGGGGACGCCGGCAATCATCCATGGCGGGCCGTTCGCCAACATTGCCCACGGCTGCAACAGCATCATTGC
>JBCDFB010000264.1:0-3682 GCA_039178655.1 Pseudomonadota bacterium
ATGAGTTCGTCCATGTTGGTCGGAATGCCAACACCGGCCTTCTCCATCATCCCGGCGTTGTAGGTGATGTTGTTTTGCTCATACCCCCAGGGAATGCACCACTGGAACGCGTCCGGTGAGCCAAGTTCACCGCCCGGACGCCCATTCCAAGCGCAAGATTTACGGACGCCTTCCAGCATATCATCCCAGTTATAACCGGGGTTGGTCTTGGACGAATCTTCAATCCACTCGCGGTGATCGACAATCCAGCCGGCCGGCCCGTAGGTCCACGTCATGTACGCGCCCGTCATAAACGCGTCATATTCAGTGGAACGAGAGCTCAGCGCGGCGGTGACTTTGTCGAAATACACATCTTCAGGGAAGATGTCGTAGGCGACATCCATCCCCGTCAGCTGTTTAAAGCTGTCAAGGTTGGCAAGCATCGCATCGGTGTAGGGGTGCTTGTTCAGAAGAAGCTTCACACCTTTGCCAGAGTGCTTCTTCCAGTCAAAGTCCGCCGCCAGGGCGCGCGTCGCCGCAGCGTTGACCATCGTTGCAGCCGTCGTTGCTGTGATACCAAGCAAACCCAGCCGCTTTATCAGGCTCCGGCGGTCCATCTGACCGCGCATGTACGCGCCGACCAGATCCTTTTCTTTTTCGTACATGGTTGTGTTCCCTCCTGTTGCCCGCTCATCATTCCGCGGCAGCGCGTGCGTCGCCTCGCTCTTCAACGAGACGGCGAGCGGTCGCCTCGTCGATAATCAGTCCGGTCAGCAGGCCGCTCTTCAGGGCGGCTTTGATCGCGTCCCGTTTCTCTATTCCCCCCACGATGGCAACAACTTCGCGTCCGCGGAGGTCGTTCAATGGCAGCGCCATCACGAGACCATCGAGTGGGGTCTTTAGAATTTGTCCGTCGGCATCCAGGAACTGGCCCAGGATTTCGGCGCAGGCACCGGCTTGGCGAACCCGTTTGAGCGCGGCGCCTCCACCGGCCACGGCCGCCATCGATCCCTCATCCTTCTGTGGCGCGCCGATCCCCACAACGGCGAGGCTCGCCTCAGACATGCGCTTGCGCACATCGGCCAGGATCGTTTGGGCGAGCATCACCCGTTTGTCCTCGGCGCTGTCAGCAAACAGCGGCGCCGGCATCAGGTAGGCATCGGCGCCGGTCTTCTGGGCCAACCGATGGATCACATCATAAGGGTTGGCCGCCAGCGAGCGGGTGAGGCCTCCCAGCAGGGACACGAAGCTGACACCCTGCGCATCAATCCGCCCCATGGCCTCGACGGCAGCGGCAATAGTTCGGCCATGGCTGACGCCAATCGTCTGATGCGTGCGCGAGGCGATGACCTGCATCAACCACTTAGCCCCTTCCGCGCCGATCGCACGAAGCGGACGCCCATCTGGCTCGGGGATTTCAATCGCAACGCGGCAGAAGTCCAAGCTGTAGCGTGCGCGAAGTTCCTCCTCCAGCGCGACGCAGCTCGCGGCGGCCACATCCACGCTGATGCGCACAAGCCCCAGATTTTGGGCGCGGGCGATGTAGCGATGGGCCCGCGTGGTGGGCACACCCAGCCTGCGAGCGACTTCGCTTTGGGTCAGACCGCCCACAAAGTGAAGCCAGGCAGCACGCGCCGCCATTTCCTCGTCATCAAGACGATCCGCCGCCTGCACCCTGTGAGCCATCCGGCCCGCGCCTCCCAGGTCCACGCACCACGTGTTCAAGACGGCTCGCACCGCATGAACGTTTTTCCATTGTTGGATTATTTTTCAATGCGGCACGCGAAGTCAAGTTGGCTGCGATCAACATCGACTGCGGTGGAGCCGATCATCCACGCTCCCGCCGGCACCGACATCGCTGAGGCCTGTTCGCCCCATTTCGCTTTGCTGGGTTGGGGCGTTTTACCTGGGTTATTCGCGACGCCTTGAGGCGAACGCCTTGACCCGTAAGAACCATCGTCAGCGAACGTTCGGGACGTTTGCTGGGTCTACAGATGGAGGGCTTGATAAGCCCCCGACGCGCCCAACCGACCGAGGGCCATTGCAACAAAAGTAAACGTTTGTCTCAACGTCGCTCCACTGTCATGTTTGATGGCGAGAGGTGCGGTGTCCTGCCCTTTATGGAGAGCCTTGATGAAACGCACCCTCCTTGCCGGCGCCGCCTTTGCGCTGCTTCCCGCCATCGCCGTCGCCGAAGTCGGAGTTTCCGTCGGCGCACTGAGCTACGGCCAACGCCCAGCCTATCTCATCGACAAGATGGACACGGGCCCGCTCAAAGAGCAGCTCATGGCCTGTTTGGGGCAGACACCGCAAACGACGGATTTCTCCATCGGTCACCGCGGCGCTCCCCTCAAATACCCGGAGCACACGGTGGAATCGAACGTCGCCGCCGCGCGTCAAGGTGCCGGGATCCTTGAGTGCGACGTGACCTTCACGGCCGACAAAGAGCTGGTTTGCCGCCACGCGCAAAATGACCTGCACACGACGACCAACATGGTTGCTTCGCCGCTCGCGGCGCAATGCACGATGCCGTTCACCGCGGCCACCGGTGGTGCGGCCGCAACGGCCGAATGCCGGACGAGCGATATTACGCTTGCAGAGTTTCGCACGCTGACGCCGAAGATGGACGCCTCCGACGATAGCGCCACCACGCCCGAAGAGTTTTTGGGCGGCACGGCCAATTGGCGCACAGACCTATACTCCGACGACGCCACGCTGATGACCCACGCTGAGTCTATCGAGATTTTCCGGGCTCTCGGCGCAAAATTCACGCCTGAGCTCAAGACACCCTCCGTGGCGATGCCGTTCGATGGCTTTAGCCAACAAGATTACGCGCAAAAGCTGATCGACGAGTACAAGGCCGCCGGCGTGCCGCCCTCGGATGTGTGGCCACAGTCGTTCAACCTGGAAGATGTTCTTTATTGGATCCAGGCCGAACCCGAGTATGGCGCACAAGCTGTGTACTTGGACGACAGCTACGACATCGATGGCTGGGATCCAATGAAACCGGAGACTTGGGTGCAGTCGATGGCCGAGCTGAAGGAGATGGGCGTCAACTACATCGCGCCGCCGCTGTGGGTGCTCGTCACGCTCAATGAGAACGGCGAGATCGTCCCTTCGGTCTACGCGGAGGAGGCGAAGGCTGCCGGACTGAACATCATCACCTGGACGCTGGAGCGGTCCGGGCCGCTGAAGAACGGTGGCGGCTGGTACTTCCAGTCCATCGCCGATGCGACCGACAACGACGCCGCCTACTTCGAACTCTTGCACGTTCTGGCACAGGAATTGGGCGTTGTGGGCGTGTTCTCCGACTGGCCGGCGACAGTCACCTACTACGCCAATTGCTTCGGCAAGTAGCTGGCTGGGCGGAGCCGGCTTTGGTCCGGCTCCGCCCATCTCTCTGAGGGCTCAAACGGTTACGCAGGAGCGTTCGCAGACGGTCGCAATCGCTTGGGGCGATGCATACGAGCTGCGATTGCTTGCCCGGCAGCGAGATGCTGCCCGGCAAGGCTTCAGTCACACAAGCACTCGTGGGTCATCGCCGGGTCATGACGGCGACGGCGGGTCGAAGAACACAGGCGACCCCGGTCCGAGCGGCAAGCCAGCATACGCCCATGCCAGGAAGAGGACCGTCCAACTCAATAGGAAGGCGATCGAGAACGGGATCATGAGCGAGGCGAGCGAGCCGATTCCAAAGTTCTCG
>JBCDFB010000265.1:0-3641 GCA_039178655.1 Pseudomonadota bacterium
CGGCAATGACGGCAACGACACCATCGAAGGGGGCGGCGGTGACGATGTTCTGATCGGCGGCGCGGATGCGGACCGGCTGCTCGGCCAATCCGGCGCGGACCGGCTCATCGGCGAGGGAGGCGGCGATACCTTGCGCGGTGGCAGCGGTGCAGACACGCTGATTGGCGATGACGGGGCTGACTTTCTGGCCGGCGACACGGGTGCCGACACACTGCGCCCCGGCACGGGTGAAGACACGCTCAACGGCGGATCCGGCGCCGATTATCTGGACGCCGCAGCCGACAGCATGCGCGACATTTTTCAGTTTGGGACCGGCTTCGGCAACGATGTGATTGCCGCCTTTGAAGCCGGCATCGACAAGCTGGACTTTCGTCAAAACGCGCAGGTCAGCGGCTTTGGTGATCTCCGCCTGATCGAGAAAGGCGCTGACATGGTGGTGCGGATCGTGGGGGTGCCGGACGATTTTGTCACCGTGCGCAACGCAGCCGCCACTTTGGGCGAAGCTGACATCTTCGTGTGACACACCGCCCGTGGCCGGCTTGGGGGCAGCCGTCACCGCGCCTATCTCCCCATCAGCCAAACCAGAAAAAGCCAGTGACTTGGAGTTGACCGCGATGAACGATGCCAGAGCCCTCCTTGACCGGTTTCTCAGTCAAGCCCAAGGCGGTGCAGACGCGGCACCCGGCGCGCCCACCGGCGGGGGCCTGAGCGGCGGTCTGCAAAACAGTTTGGGGAGCGTCGGAAAAGCGGCACAGAACCTGGATCTTCAGGGGCTGCTGTCAGGCAAAGGCGGTTTGCTGGCCGGCGCCGCTGCCGGTGGCCTTGCGGGCCTTTTGCTGGGCGGCAAGAAGCCGCGCAAGATTGCAGGCACAGCACTCAAGGTGGGCGGCGTCGCCTTGGTGGGCGGACTTGCCTACAAGGCGTGGCGCGATTGGCAGGCGAACAAAGCGCCCGCTGCGCCGGAGCCGGCACCCCAACCTGCGGCATTGCCGTCGCCGGAAGGCACGGTCTTCCTCCCTGACGACGCTGCCGGCCAAGAGGATCTCTCCCGCGCCCTGATCCGCGCGATGATCGCGGCCGCCAAGGCAGACGGACACATTGACGAGGCGGAACGGGACCGCATCGCAAAACAGCTGAGCGCCATGGAGCTTGATGCGGCGCAGAAAGCGTTCATCGAGGAGGAACTCGCCAAGCCGCTCGATGTGGGCGCCGTTGCGGCACACGCAGACTGCCCGGAGCGCGCGGCGGAGATTTACGCAGCGTCGCTCCTCGCCATCGACCCTGAAGGGCCTGCGGAGAAGGGTTATCTCGCCATGCTGGCTGCCCGGCTCAAGCTGCCTGCGGATCTGGTCGCTCACCTCCACGCGGGCGCCAACCAATTGGTGCAATAGGCAAGCCGCGGGCGCGGCACCCAACCGCATCAATCCAGTATACAGCGCGGGGACTGTTGCTTTAGCCTCCGTACCCCGTTGCGGCATGCGCGCCAACACGCTGCACGACTGGGGGGCGGCTGGAATGACAGAAAACGATGCGGATGACGCACTGATCAAGGACCTGCGCCGGATTGTCGGCAAGGGCCACGTGATCACCAATGCGAAATCCATGGAGCGCTTCTGCAAGGGCTATCGGTCCGGGGAGGGCCACGCCCTTGCGGTGGTGCGGCCCGGCACGCTGCTGGAGCAGTGGCGGGTGCTGGAAGCCTGCGTGCGCGCCGACAAGATCATCATCATGCAGGCCGCAAATACCGGCCTCACCGAAGGCTCAACCCCCAGCGGGCAGTACGACCGTGATGCCGTGATCATCAGCACGACGCGCATGGACGACATCCATGTGATCAACGGCGGCCACCAAATCATCAGTTTTCCGGGGGCGACGCTGTTCTCTTTGGAAAAGCTCCTGTCCCCGCTCGGCCGACAACCTCACTCGGTGATCGGCTCCTCGTGCATCGGCGCGTCCATCATCGGGGGTGTTTGCAACAACTCCGGCGGCTCGCTGGTGGAGCGAGGACCGTCCTATACGGAGCTCTCGGTCCACGCACGCATTCGCGAGGATGGCGCGCTGGAACTCGTCAACAATCTTGGCATCGCGCTGGGCGATACGCCTGAAGAGGTCTTGAGCCGCCTGCAAAGCCGGGACTACGGCGCGAGCGATATTGAGGCCACGAACCGCAAAGCGTCAGACACGGAGTACCGGCAAAGGGTCAGGGAGATCGACGCCCCCACGCCCGCGCGCTTCAACGCCGATAAGCGGCGCCTCTACGAAGCGGCCGGATGCGCCGGCAAGCTCGCAGTGTTTGCCGTACGGCTCGACACCTATCCGATCCCGCAGCGAGAGACGGTCTTCTACGTCGCGACAAATGATACTGACGTGCTGACCGATCTGCGGCGGACGGTGCTGGGTGAATTTGAGCACTTGCCCGTGTCGGGCGAGTACATGCACGCAGAAACGTACGACATCTCCAAAAAGTACGGGAAGGATACGCTCATCCTCATCGACAAGCTGGGGACGGATCGCCTGCCGACCTTCTTTGCACTGAAGGGGTGGCTGGACGCCCGTCTCAACAAGCTGCCGCTGCTGCCGAAAAACTTGACAGACCGGGCCATGCAGGTCCTCACCAAGCTATGGCCGAACGTCCTGCCGGCGCGCATGGAAGCCTTCCGTAAAAGCTACGAGCACCACCTCATTCTGAAGATGCGCGACGGGGGCATTGAAGAGGCCTGGGGCTACCTGAGCCAGAACCTCAACGGCGAGCGGGGGGACTGGTTTGCCTGCACCGGACGGGAGGGGAAGATTGCCGGGCTCCACCGCTTCGCCGCGGCCGGCGCTGCAGTGCGCTACCACGCCGTCCACGGTGACCATGTGGAAGACATCCTCCCGCTCGACATTGCGCTCCGGCGCGATGACCGCGATTGGTTCGAGCGTCTGCCGCAAGACATGGAAGAAGCGTTCGTCCACAAGCTTTATTACGGTCACTTCTTCTGCCACGTGCTGCATCAGGACTATATCGTGCGCAAAGGGCAGGACCCGGTCGCATTAAAAAAACGAATGCTTGAAATACTGGATGAACGAGGGGCCGAGTATCCGGCCGAGCACAATGTCGGTCATCTTTACAAGGCAAAGCCGGATCTGGCGGCGTTCTACAAGGATTGCGATCCGACAAACACGCTCAACCCCGGGATCGGCAAAATGTCGAAACACAATCACTACGCCTAGGCTGGGCCGGGCGCGGGAGCGAAACGTTCTGGTTGCCTGCAGCGTACCGATTAGAAGAAAGAGGGGGTGCGGGTGACGGCCATAGCGACGGTGGATGTGCGGCGTTTCGAGGTTCCTCTTGCCGAGGTGCTGACGGACGCCAAGCATGGCGACCATACCCACTTCGAGCTGGTCACAGCCACCGTGCGCACCGACGATGGTGCTGAAGGGACGGGCTACACTTACACAGGCGGCAGGGGCGGGCACGCCATCGCGGCCATGATCGAGCATGACCTTGCGCCGTTCTTAAACGGGCGCGACGCGTCCGACGTGGAAGCGCTCTACGACGCGATGGGCTGGCACGTCCACTATGTGGGGCGCGGCGGCATTGCCTCATTCGCCATATCGGCCGTGGACATTGCGCTGTGGGATCTGAGGTGCAATCGCGC
>JBCDFB010000266.1:0-3606 GCA_039178655.1 Pseudomonadota bacterium
CAGAAGCCGGCAGCTACAGGTTCCAGGACGACACCTACTGCACCCAGTACCAGACGTTCCGCGACGGTGTGGAAATCTGCTTCCGTCTGGAGGACTTGGGTGACGGGCGCGCACAGGCTTGGCGGTCGGACGGCCCGCGCGCGCTGATCCTCGTGCCGGAGAGCTGACCTCAGCCCATGGTGGAGTTGAAGTTACCGCCGTCGAGCAAAACGTTTTGGCCCACCATGAAGCCCACGTGCTCTGAGCAGAGGAAGGCGCAGACCTTCCCGAACTCCTCCGCCGTGCCGAAGCGGCCGCGAGGAATAGAATCCTGCGCACGCTGACGGGCCGCTTCCACGGTGATGCCCTCGCGCGCCGAAATGGCGCCCATCAAGCCCTTGATGCGGTCCGTGTCGTGCTGGCCGGGCAGGATGTTGTTCATGATGACACCGTGCTTGGCCACTTGCCGCGCAGTCCCTGCGACGAAGCCGGTGAGACCTGCCCGCGCTCCGTTGGAAAGGCCGAGCTGGGGGATGGGCGCTTTCACCGAGCCAGAGGTGATGGCCACAATGCGGCCCCATCCCCGTTCGATCATGCCCGGCAGAACAGCAGTCGTCAGAAGGATCGGCGTGAGCATGTTGGCCCTGAATGCCGCTTGCCAGTCAGATGCGCCCCAGTCGGACCACAGGCCGGGGGGCGGTCCGCCGGCGTTGTTGATGAGAATGTCCGGCGCCGGCGCAGCATCGAGCAATGCGGCACGGCCTTCGTCGCTCGTGACGTCGGCGGCGACGGTGGTGACGTTGACGCCGTATCTGTTGCGGATGTCGTCGGCGGCAGCTTCCAGGACGTCGGCGGTGCGCGCGTTCATGACCAAATCGCATCCAGCGTCCGCCAAGGCCTCTGCGCTTCCCTTGCCAAGGCCCTTTGATGAGGCGCAAACGATGGCAAGTTTGCCCTTAATTCCTAAGTCCATGAAGCTGTCTCCGACGGTTGGGGCGATGGCGATGGCATGGCGGAGCGCCGTCGCGCAACCACTCAATCGACAGGTGGAGATACGAAATTCGGTCGCCTTAACGTGGAATTTGCTTTTCTTTGGCCGCTTAATGTGTATTCGTTCTTCACACAGGGCGGCAGAAAACCGGGTGTGCCGCACGTAAAGGGCAAGCTTTATAGGCTTAAGCCGCGGGAAAGGCGCCCGCTAACCCGGGAAGATATTTGCGGACGTTTTTCATAACGCGCCGTGTAAACGAGTGAGCCGCGCTGAACGACTAGGCAGCGGCAATGCGATGAAGCGAGACGTCCTCCACACCACACAAAACTGCAGCTACTCCGCGCGCGAATCTGCGCTTGTCGGGGCGCTTTGGGGTGTGCAGGGGCTCGCCGGCACGGAAAATGTGCCTAAAAATTGCGACGCAGGCGAAGGACCTGGCGCGGGCGAACGGGAGATAGGAGGCCTTCATGGCAACTGGTACAGTTAAATGGTTCAACGGCACGAAAGGTTATGGCTTCATCCAGCCTGACGAGGGCGGGGCTGATGTGTTTGTGCATATTTCGGCCGTGGAGCGTGCGGGGATGAGTTCGCTGACGGAAGGCCAGCGTGTCTCCTACGAGATGTATAAAGACCCCAAGCGAGGCCGCACTTCGGCAGAGCAGCTGAAAGCCATTTAGCGCAGGCGCAAAACGCACGCGGGTTGAACAAAAACGAAATGGGTGGCTGCCTGTGCAGTCACCCATTTTTCATGCCCTCATCCCCTGTGGTGGTTTGGCAAACGCGGACCTCGTCGACCGCCTGTTTGCGGGCCACCGGTACAAAGCCGTCTCCGGCACGCCCCGAAATGTAGATTGACACCTCCGCGCTTTCGGCCGCCGCGTCGGTGCAAACGGCGGGCGAGACCGAAATGACGAAACTGTGTTTGCCCGTCTTCGCATCGCGGATGGCGCGCATATCGCTTTGGAAGGCATTGAAGCGGTCCCGGTCCTCGTTTCGCACGCTGAGGACTGTGGTGAGTGTCCCGGGTTCTGTGGGGGCGGATTGATCGCCCGGCGCCTGTGCAAGTGCGAATGTCTCCTCCAGCACAACACCTTCCTGTTTGCGGTTGACGCGCATCAGCATGACCGTTTCCCCGGGCACGAAGCGGAGCGAGGACTGATGGGTGACAGCGGCACGCAGGGCCGCAGGGTCCAGCGAAAACGGGTCCAGCCGCGACAATGCCGGCAGCGAGGTGACCGGCACGCTCTGGCAGGCGGCAAGCGTCGCAACACCCGACATCGCGAGCATTTTCAGCGTCCCCGCAGAAAGTTTCGGAAAGCTCATGATACCCTCTTTCCACATCAATAATTTTCTGTAAAACAGAAAAAAATAGCTGTGTGAAGGAGTAAATGATGCGCGAGAGACGGATGGCTCGTATCCGCCGGACGAGCCAGATTATGAAGTATGTGACCTTCGTCGCCGTGATGACGCTGGCGTCCTGCTACGTGGCGGCTTTCCTTTGGCCCGGGGCGGCTGATGTCGTCACCAAGGCACTCACCAACATGGACGAGGTGCCTGCGTTGACGGCGGGGCAGCTTCTTTTGATTTTCACCCTCGGTTCTGTCCCATTCGGGCTCTATCTCGCGGCGATCGCGACGGCGGGCCAGCTATTCGGCGCCTTTCACCAAGGTGACGTGCTGACCAGCCAAACGGGCTCTCTGCTCGCTCAAATTGGGTTGTGCATCTTGGCTGCGCAACTGGCGACGGTGTTCGCCACGGCCGCGGCGAGCGGCTACGTTTCGCATCTGATAGGCGAGCCGGAGATCATTATCGCCATTACGTCCAACGATATTGCCAACACGCTGTTCGGCGCCCTGTTGTTGGTGGTGGGCTGGGTGATTGCCGAGGCCGCTGAGGTGGCCGCTGAAAACCGGCAGTTTGTGTGACGGTGCCCATCGTCGTCCGTCTCGACGTGATGCTTGCCCTTCGCAAAATGCGCTCGCGCGAATTGGCGCAGGAAGTGGGCATCACCGAGGCGAACCTCTCCCTTCTGAAATCGGGGAAGGTGAAGGGGGTCCGCTTTGAGACCCTTGAGAAGATATGCGCTGCGCTGGATTGCCAGCCGGGAGACATCCTGGAATACGCGCCGGCGCCGGCGCCGGAGGGAGAGCGCAAGGGGGATACACAGCCCGAAGCGAACGCGCCGCCTACCAAGCCCGCGTCGGCCGATCCATAATCGTGCGGCCGAAAGGCTCGCGGCAAGATCCACCATCAGCGTCGCAGTGCGGCCCCGCTCGTCCAGGAAGGGGTTCAACTCGACCAAGTCCAGCGACCGCACCAGGCCGCTTTCGTGCAGAAGTTCCATGGCAAGGTGGGCTTCGCGGAATGTGGCGCCACCGGGGACGGTCGTTCCCACTGCTGGTGCGATGCCGGGGTCCAGGAAATCCACATCCAGGCTGACGTGGATGAATGCGCCCGCGTTCGCAGCCCGCTCGACCGCCTGGCGGATGAGCGGGGCGATCCCGTATTCATCCACATCGCGCATATCGTGGACGGTGACGCCGTGGTGGTTCAAAAGCATGCGCTCCCCCGGATCCACGGACCTGATGCCCACCATGGTGATGTTGCGCGGCGCAAGCGGCGTGATCGCCTCGCCG
>JBCDFB010000267.1:0-3587 GCA_039178655.1 Pseudomonadota bacterium
TCGGAAAGCGCCCCAGAGCATCCTGCGCCCGGTTGGGTGCAGATTAGATGCTTAACTCTTTGATCTGCATGCGCTTTTTCTTGATCAAGTGATCCCACCTGATCAGGATACGCTTTGGCGCGCCGCGGCGCTCACCAGCTCCCGGTGTTTTCCATGCTGGCCCAAGGTTCGGCCGGGTCCTTTGCCTCTCCCGCCTGAAGCAATTCGACGGAAATGCCGTCAGGCGAACGCACGAACGCCATATGCCCATCCCGCGGCGGGCGGTTGATGGTCACCCCGCCGTCCATGAGACGCTGGCAGGTGGCGTAGATGTCGTCCACGCGAAAGGCCAGATGGCCGAAGTTTCGCCCGCCGGAATAGGTTTCCGGGTCCCAGTTGTAGGTAAGTTCGATCATCGGCGCTTTCTGGTCGCTGGTCGCCGTTTCCATGTCATCGGAGGCGGCCAGGAAAACCAGCGTGAAGCGGCCTTTTTCGTTTTCCGTCCGCCGCACCTCGCGAAGCCCCAGCTTGTTGCAATAAAAATCCAACGACTGGTCGATGTCGGTCACACGGACCATGGTGTGCAGATACTGCATGGAAGGACGTTTCCTCAAACTGTCGCAAACGCGGCGCCTACGGCCGCACCGCTGAAGTAGCGCAGCCAGCCTGGAGCTGACAGCGCCCCGATCAAACCGGTGCTCCCATTCGCGCCGACGGCAGACCCGCCATCGCGTGCTTTCACTGCCCGATCAAGCGTGCGGCAGGCCTAACGCGCCTTGCCGCAGCAGTGCGCGCGTCCTGGCGCACGGAACCAATAGCGCTCTTTGACAACCCTGCGCCTGGTCTGCACCGCGCCGCTCGTGCAGCGGCCGCCGCAACGGTCGATGGCGATCGCGGGCGGCACGATGATGTCGACACTCTTGCGCACATCCTGCCGGACGAAGGCGTGGGCACTCCCCAGCGATCCGCTGTCAAGCCGCACGTCCGCAGCAAGGGCGGCGCTGCCGAGTGCGGCTAGCACGCAAACGCACCCCAAACCCGTTAGTCCGCGCACAAGCATAAGAGCCGCCTTCACCATCGCCGCACGCATACGCCATTGGGTGCCGCGGCGCCGCTGCAACGCGCAAAGCTGGCAAAGATCCGCTGAATGGGTACGTTTCAATTGCAACGAGAGCGCATGGACCGCGCAGGCCAGCCTAGACGTGCTGCCCGCCGTTCACGTGGATCTCGGCGCCTGAAATGTAGCTCGACGGCGACGTGCAGAGGAAGAAGATGAGATCGGCAACCTCCGACGGCGCGCCGAGCCGGCGGAGCGGAATGTCCTCAATCATATCTTCGGTCCCCGGCGAGAGGATTGCCGTGTCAATCTCGCCAGGCGCGATGGCGTTGATCCTGACACCCAACGGTCCGAAGTCTGACGCCATCTCGCGGGTGAGCGATGCGAGCGCGGCCTTGGACGTGGCGTAGGCGGTGCCGGCAAACGGGTGCACCCGCGAGCCTGCAATGGAGGACACATTCACCACGGATCCACCCGCTTTTGTGAGTTCGCGCCGCAGCCCGCGCGCCATCATAATGGGCGCGAAAAAGTTCACCTGAAAGACGGTGCGCCACACGTGCATGGGCGTTTCGATGGAGTTGAGGCGCCTGCCGCCCTCGCCCTTCGGGCTGATCCCGGCGTTGTTGACGAGTGCGTCAAGCCGGCTGCCGTTCGCCTCCAATCGGCTGCGCATTTCGGCAATGGCATCGCCGAGGTTTTCCGGATCGGAAAGATCCACTTGAATGTGGTCCTCCTCCCCCGCCGGCCAGGGGCACTTGTCGCCGGCGAACGGGTGGCGCGAGCAGGTGATAATGCGCCAGCCGCCCTTGCTGAAGCGCTTCACCGTCGCGTGGCCGATGCCCCGGCTCGCGCCGGTGAGCACGATGGTTTTGCGCTCGTCAATTGCCGTCGTCATGGCACGGCCCCTTCACGTTACTCCATGTGCCATAGCACCAAACTGCTGAGGCACGCACCGCCTGCGGCAAGGCTGCCGCGCTTCCACCATTGCGACCGACCCTTTATGTGACATGGCCCCGGTCGCCCGTTTGCCAGGCCGCGCCGAACCGCCCCACGCAGGACTTTTCCCATGCTGTTTTTCCCGGCCACCGACTATTCCGCACAGACAGGCTTCGGCGGCAACACGCTTGACCGCATGTCTGAGCGCCGGGACGACGACGCCTTCATCAACGCACAACGCACCCACGCTTCCGGCCGGATCCTTCTGTTTGAAGGGGACTCCCTCATCATGGCGAAGGACGCGTCAACCGCTCTGTTTGACCGTGACACCGCGGAGGGCTTGGGCGCAGACTGGCCGGGCGCTATCTTCCTGGGCAGCGACGACGAGGGCCCTTTGTTTGCCGCGCCGGTGGAGGGTCTGCCCGAAGGCGCGCCGCTGGAGCGGCACAATCTGCGCGCCCTCGCCGTCAGCGGCCGCGTGGCACATCGGGAGTTGGGAGCCATCTCCCAGGCGCGCAGCATTGTGGGCTGGCACGCCACCCACCGCTTCTGCGCCGTGTGTGGCGCGCCGACGGTGATGGCATCGGCAGGCATGCGGCGTGAGTGCAAGGCTTGCGGCGCCCATCACTTCCCCCGGACCGATCCTGTGGTGATCATGCTTGCCGTGGACATTGAGCGGGACCGCTGTCTCCTTGGCCGGCAGACGCGCTTCCCGCCCGGCGTCTACTCATGCCTTGCAGGGTTCATGGAGCCGGGGGAGACCATTGAGGCTGCCGTTCGTCGTGAGGTGTACGAAGAAGCCGGCATTCTCACCGACCGCGTGGCCTACCACGCCAGCCAGCCCTGGCCGTTTCCATCCTCGCTCATGATCGGCTGCTTTGCGCAGGCCACATCAACCACCATCGAGCCCCACGACCTGGAATTGGAGGATGTCAGGTGGTTCGACCGGGCGGACGTGATCGAGATGCTTGCAGGCACGCACCCAACACTCGGTGTGCCGCCGCAAATTGCCATTGCCCACCACATCTTGTCCGCCTATGCGGCCCACGGCGCCCCGGCCGTCACCGAACGCGGGGCGCAGGCGGCTTAGGCGAGGCGGCCTAAAAGTCTGGCGAAGGCCGGAGCGCCTGATTTTCGGCAGGCTCGCGGATCGTTTCACGAAAGGGCGAGGCAGGGTAGGACCCCAAAAGGCGGAACTCGGCAGAGAAAAACCGCAGTTCCTCAAGCGCCAGCGCCACATTCGGGTCGTCGGGATGACCCTCAATGTCGGCGTAAAACAGCGTGGCGAAGAAACGGCCGCCGAGCTGATAGCTCTCCAGCTTCATCATGTTGACGCCGTTGGTGGCAAACCCGCCGAGCGCCTTGTAGAGCGAGGCTGGCACGTTGCGGACCCTGAAGAGGAACGAGGTCATCACCGCGGTGCCGCGGGGCGCTTCCCGCGGTTCGCGCGCCATCACCACAAAACGGGTGGTGTTGTGCTCCTCGTCTTCAATGTCGCTTGCCAGAATGTCGAGACCGTAGATTTCAGCCGCCAGGCGCGAGGCAATGGCCGCCTGTGACCGGTCCGCCGCTTCGGCAATGCGGCGCGCGGCTCCTGCGGTATCGGCCGAGACGA
>JBCDFB010000268.1:0-3575 GCA_039178655.1 Pseudomonadota bacterium
CGCAAGCGCCAGGCGCACGCGGCGGTTCTGGCGCTTGCGCCATGATGACCGAAGCTGACCAGCGCGATCCGCTGGTCTCGGCCGACTGGCTGGCCGCGCACCTTTCGGACGTCGTGGTGCTCGACGCCTCGTTCCACCTTCCCGGGACCGGACGCGATGCGCAGGCTGAGTTTCTGGCCGGCCACATCCCAGGCGCCCAACGCTTCGACATCGATGTGGTCGCCGACCTGTCCTCCCCGCTTCCCCACACCATGCCCCCGCCGGAGCGTTTCGCCGCGCTGGTGGGCAATATGGGCATTTCCAACAACACCACCGTGGTGATTTACGAGGCTGGCGGGCCGTTCAGTGCGCCCCGTGCCTGGTGGATGTTCCGCGCTATGGGCCATCCCACCAAGCTCCTCGACGGCGGGCTGAAGGCTTGGAGGGAAGCGGGCCTTCCCGTTGAAACCGGCCCGGCAAAGGAACGGGCGGGCCTCACCTTCGTGCCCGCGCCCGACCCTTCGGCTTTTGTGGATGCTGACCGGATCGCTGAGCACCTTGCCACCAGCGCGCCCGTCGCCGATGCGCGCTCCACAACGCGCTTTGAGGGCGCCGAACCGGAGCCCCGTGCGGGCGTGCGTCCCGGCCACATGCCCGGCGCGCGCAACGTTCCCTACGCCGCGCTGGTGGGGCCGGACGGTAAGCTCAAAACCGACGCTGAACTGACAGCAGCGTTCCAGGACGCGGGCGTTGACCTTTCAGAACCGGTGCTCACCACCTGCGGCTCAGGTGTCACGGCCGCCGTGCTTAGCCTTGCGCTCACCCGGCTCGGTGCGCAAACCGCGGTCTACGACGGCTCGTGGACAGAATGGGGAAGCGATCCGAACCGCCCCGTTGTGACTGGAGGCGCGCCGGAAAGCTCACGTTAACTCTGTTCGTGCACGCTTTGGGCGTCGTCTTAAGTTTCGGGTCCAGCGATGCGCACAGACTGCTCAACCGTCCACCGCTCCTTCCATGCCGACGCGCCGCGGCTGCCGTCAGCCTTCCGCGCAACCGCTGCCTACGCCGGCTGGGAGCGCCATTATGTGGTCAGCCCCGGCCACGCCCTCTCCCTCATCGGCGACAAGCGCATCTTCCTTACCACCCACGGCCGCGTGGAGGGGATGCGCACCGAGGAGGTCACCCTCGACGCCACCTTCCCCCTCGACTGGATGAGCCGCAGGGTCATTGCCGACGTGCTGCCGCGCCGCTTCCGCCATCACGACATCGATGGCCGCGACGCCCAGCGCTTTGTGGACTCCATCGCCGATCCGGAGATTATCCAAGCAAGCCTTTATCGCGACGCCTGTGTCAGCAGTTTCGGCTCAACGACAATCGAGTTCGCTGTCCTCACCGTGCCGACCTGGAATGCGCGGACTGTGTCGCTCACCATCACTGGCCAGAGCCCCTACACCGTGCGCGCCGCACTCAATGCCCTCGGCGCAACGGTTGGCCCGCTCGCGCATGCTGACATGGCCCAATGGCTGACCGCTGCCCATCATCAGGCCTATCCGCCCAAGCCGGAGCGCTCGCTGCCGCAGCTCCATCTCGCCAGAACGGGGTAAGGGGCGCAGGGTCAGGCCGGCCCGTAGACCTTGTCCGCCCGCTCCTCGAACGCTGATGCGAACCGGCGAAAGGCACGGTCAAACACCGAACCCATGACCGTTGCGAGCGTCCGGCTTTTGAACTCGTAACGGATATCGAAATTCACATCGGTGGTGTTCTCGTCCACCTCAGCAAAAGTCCATCGGTTCTTCATTTCCTGGAACGGGCCGTCCAGATACTCCACGTCGATGATGTTCTTTTCACGGTCAAGCACAACCCGTGATGTGAAGCTCTCGCGAATGAACTTGTACGCCACCGTCATCTCCGCCACGAGGATCTCGCGGCCGTCAGGCAAAGTGTCCTTCCGGCGCACGGTGAGCGCGCGGCAAAGGGGCACGAAGCGCGGATAGGACTTCACGTCCGCAACCAAGTCAAACATGTTTTGCGCCCCGTGCTTTACGCGGCGGGTCGTCTCAAAGTGCGGCATATGCCGCCTCTGCCCCTGCGGTGTGGGCTGCAACCTTTGTCTCCCGCGCCGCACGCAGGCGGACGAAGTCGTCGCCCGCGTGGTAGGACGAACGGGTCAAAGGAGACGCCGACACCATCAAAAACCCCTTTGCCGTCGCAATTGAGCGATAAGCGTTGAATGCGTTCGGCGTGACGTATTCGCGTACCGGATGATGCTTTCGTGTGGGCTGCAGATACTGACCGATGGTCAAAAAGTCCACGTCGGCGGCGCGCAGATCATCCATCAGTTGCAGGACTTCATTACGGGTCTCGCCAAGCCCGACCATGATACCTGATTTGGTGAACATGGTGGGGTCCCGTTGCTTTACGCCATCCAGCAGCCGGAGTGAGTGATAGTAGCGGGCGCCCGGCCGCACGGTGAGGTAGAGCGACGGCACAGTCTCAAGGTTGTGGTTGAACACGTCCGGCCGGGCCTCAACCACGATGTCGAGTGCGCCGGGCTTGCGCAGAAAATCCGGGACCAGCACTTCGATGGTGGTGCCCGGCGACCGGGCGCGGATGGCCTTGATGGTCCGCGCGATGTGGCCAGCGCCGCCGTCGGGAAGGTCATCGCGGTCCACAGAGGTGACCACCACATGCTCAAGGCCGAGGGAGGCTGTCGCGTCGGCCACCTTGGACGGCTCCTCAGCGTCAAGCGGTTCCGGCAGGCCGGTGCGCACGTTGCAGAATGCGCAGGCCCTGGTGCACGTGTCGCCCATCACCATGAACGTGGCGTGCTTCTTGGACCAACACTCGCCGATATTGGGGCAGCCTGCCTCCTCGCAGACCGTCACAAGACCCTTGTTGCGCACAATGTCCCGGGTCTCGCGATAGACGGGCGAACCCGGCGCTCTCACCCTGATCCAGTCAGGTTTGCGCAAGAGTTCGCTGTCGGCCCGCTTCGCTTTCTCCGGATGCCGCACCGACCGCGCCGTCCGATCGAGGAGTGTAGCCATCTCGTTTCAACCCGTTCCCTTCGCGCCGAACATAGGGCCAAACGAAAACGGGTGCGAGCGCAAGTCAGCCGCACCGCGGCGCAATGCGCAACGCGCAGCTTCGCGCAACAAAGTGCTTTGCGCAGATGCGGCAGCCTCTTTGACGGCGACGTGATGGCACAAGGCCGTTGAATGGCTGCCACCATTGGAGAGGGCGCCTGATCCCCTCAAGGTGGTGCCAACACCGGAGGCAGTGCTGGAGCGCGCGCCTGGGCGGAGCGCACCAGCGCAATGATGGCCGATTTAGTGACACCTTCCGGACGCGGGGATAAGCGAGGAAACATGAGAGTTCGTGAAAGAAACCGCGCTTTCGGCCATCATCACGCACAAGAAGCAGCGCGAGCCAGAACCCGGGATTCTGATCGCCTTGATGCCAGTATCCCTTCGCGAGAAGGCATCGAATGATCTCTTTCCTAATTCAAACATTGCTAAAATGTCATATCGAAATTTTTGAGAACCGGTCGGGATTTACTGGAATGCCGCGCAATGAACTCAGAAGACGAAACCATC
>JBCDFB010000269.1:0-3556 GCA_039178655.1 Pseudomonadota bacterium
AGCGCACGGTGGAGATTGACGAAATCGGCCGCTCGGCGACCTACCTGTTGTCGGACTATTCGTCTGGGGTGACGGGCGAGGTGCACTACGTGGATTCGGGCTACAACATCGTCTCCATGCCCAAACTCGATGAGCTGCGCGCCGAAGAGCGGCGCGAGATCATTGAGGAGAAGGTCGAGCAGGAGAAGACGGAGGTTCTCGCAAGCGGCTCCTAGGGGGGCTGCAGCGCCCCACCGGTCGCATGATCGCCATGGTTAACACCGTCCCCATCAAGCTGCTGCATGGTTGGCCCAGTGCGCAACGCTCGCCACTCGTGAAAATCTGCGGCATCACGGAGCCACGCCTTGCAGAGGGCACCGTTGCCGCGGGTGCGCAAATGGTCGGCGTCGTCCACTTTCCGCCGAGCCCGCGACACCTGGAAGCGGAGGCAGCGCGCGAGGTGGCGGCCGCAGCCCGGGGCGCCATCGTGGTGGCGCTCACGGTTGACGCGAGCGACGATGTGCTCGACCGGCTGATGGAGACCGTGAGGCCTGGCGGGCTTCAGCTCCACGGTAAAGAGACCCCGGCGCGCGTTGCCGAACTTGCCGAGCGCTACGGTGTGCCAGTGGCCAAGGCGTTCGGAGTGGCGAGCGCGGAGGACCTCCACGCCATGGCTCACTACTGCGCGCTTCCTGTGCTCGACGCAAAACCGCCCAAGAATGCCGATCGCCCCGGTGGCCACGGCGGCGCCTTCGACTGGTCGCTCCTCGACGGCCTGTCGGAAACTCGCCCGTTCATGCTTTCCGGCGGTCTTGGCCCGGACAACGTGGCAGAGGCCGTGCGGCGGGTGAGGCCTTACGCGGTGGATGTGTCATCGAAGGTGGAGACCGGCGGCATCAAGGATTTGCCGAAGATTGAAGCCTTCGTATCGGCAACCCGTCGTGCGGGTGGGGCTGCCGGCCCATCCGATTGAGCGCTCATTGTGGCACCGGCGGTTTGTGCGCCTCCGTCAATCGGTCTGCTTGACCGTACGGACCGGGCCATGCTTTGGCACCCCTCTGACGGGCCCATGCAATCGTTGCGAAACCTTGGATGAAGACTAATGAGTGACCGGCTGAACACCTACCGCAGCGGTCCGGACGAGCGGGGACGCTTCGGCATGTTCGGCGGCCGCTTCGTGGCCGAAACGCTGATGCCGCTGATCCTGTCCCTGGAAAAGGCCTATGACGAGGCCCGCGGCGATCCTTCGTTCGCAGAAGAGCTTGCCAGTCTCGGCAAGGGCTACATCGGGCGACCCTCGCCCATCTATTTTGCAGAACGGCTCACCGAAGAGCTCGGCGGCGCGCAGATCTACTTCAAGCGCGATGAGCTCAACCACACCGGAAGCCACAAGATCAACAATTGCATCGGCCAGATCCTGCTGGCCCGTCGCATGGGCAAGACCCGCATCATCGCCGAAACGGGCGCAGGCCAGCACGGGGTGGCGGTCGCAACGGTTTGCGCGCGCTTCGGCCTGCCGTGCGCTGTTTACATGGGCGCAAAGGACGTGGACCGGCAGGCCCCCAACGTTTTCCGCATGAAGCTGCTGGGCGCCGAAGTCATCCCGGTGGAATCAGGTGCCGGCACCCTCAAGGACGCCATGAACGAGGCGCTGCGGGATTGGGTGGCCAACGTTGCGGACACTTATTACCTCATCGGCACCGCGGCGGGTCCGCACCCTTATCCGCGCATGGTGCGGGACTTTCAGTCCGTGATCGGCACCGAGGCGCGGGCCCAAATCTTCGAGGCCACGGGCCGCTTGCCGGACCTTTTGGTGGCGGCCGTTGGCGGCGGGTCCAATGCCATCGGCCTCTTCCACCCGTTCCTTGACGACAAGGTGGACATTGTGGGCGTCGAAGCCGGCGGTGAGGGGCTCTCGGGCGACCAGCACTGCGCCTCGCTCAGCGCTGGCCAACCGGGCGTTCTCCACGGCAACCGCACCTACCTCCTCCAAGACGATGACGGCCAGATCCTGGAGGGCCACTCCATTTCAGCGGGGCTCGACTATCCGGGCATCGGGCCTGAGCATGCCTGGCTCAAGGAAACGGACCGAGTGTCCTATGTGCCCATCGGAGACGAGGATGCCCTTGCGGCCTTCCAGCTTCTGGCGCGCACGGATGGTATCTTGCCGGCGCTCGAACCTGCCCATGCCCTCGCCCACATCGCCAAGGTCGCGCCGACCATGGCGCGGGATTCGATCATCCTCATGAATCTGTGCGGTCGAGGCGATAAGGATGTGCACACAGTGTCCGCCGCGCTCGATGCCCGCAGCGCCGCCGCGAACTAGCACCATGGCCTACGAAAGCCGCATCAAAGCGCGTTTCGATGCCCTTGCCGCGGAGGGGCGTGCCGCGCTCGTCACCTTCATCACGGCGGGCGACCCGGACCATGACACCTCCGCCGCGGTCCTCGGGGGGTTGCCGGGCGCCGGCGCCGACATCATCGAGCTTGGGATGCCGTTTACTGACCCCATGGCGGACGGCCCGGCAATCCAGGCCGCATCCCGCCGCGCGCTCAACAACGGCGCAACACTTTCCTCCACGCTCGATATGGTGCGCGCGTTTCGCACCCGCGACAGCACCACCCCCATTGTCCTCATGGGCTACTACAACCCCATCTACCACCGCGGCGTCGGGCGCTTTCTGGCTGAGGCGACGGAAGCGGGGGTCGACGGCCTGATCGTGGTGGACCTGCCGCCCGAAGAGGACGACGAGCTTTGCTTGCCTGCGCGCGAAGCAGGGCTCGACTTCATTCGCCTTGCCACGCCCACCACAGATGCTGCGCGCCTGCCGGCCGTTCTCGCGAACACCTCGGGCTTTCTTTATTATGTGGCCATCGCTGGGATCACCGGCACGCGCTCGGCCGAAACTGCCGACGTGGGCGCCGCTGTCGCACGGCTGAAGTCCGCCACAGATCTTCCCGTCGCCGTGGGCTTCGGCGTCAAAACGCCTGACCAGGCGAGGGCCACAGCCGCGGTGGCGGACGCCGTCGTCGTGGGGTCCGCCATCGTGGACATCGTTGCGGCGGGGGGCCCTCGCGCCGTGGACAGCGCGCTCACCTTCGTGCGTGACCTTGCCGAAGGCGTCGCCCGCGCCGGGAAAGCGAAAGCGGACGCCGCGGTTTGAAAACGCCAAAAGTGCGCCGGGCGCGTGAAGCCGGCGTTGGGAAACGCTATATCGCACTTGAATGCCGGGATTTGCAGGCTGCCGCCGCTACACCCCAGCAGCCGTCCCATCGCGAGGTCGCTCCATGAACTGGATCAGCTCGGTCGTCCGCCCGAAAATCTCGTCATTCTGGACGAAGCGCGACACTCCCAAAAACCTCTGGATCAAGTGTCCGGAGACAGGGGAGATGGTGTTCCATCGCGACCTTGAGACCAACGGCTGGGTGGTGCCCGGTTCCGGCTTCCACATGCGTATGCCGGTGCCGGCGCGCCTTGAAAGCCTGTTCGACAATGGCGCGTTCGAAACCATTCCCACGCCACAGGTGACCCAGGACCCCCTCCGCTTCCGCGACGAGCGGCGCTATCAGGACCGCC
>JBCDFB010000270.1:0-3450 GCA_039178655.1 Pseudomonadota bacterium
CATCACCGCGTCCATCATGCTGTGGTGATGAAGAAGCCGGCGAGAAGCCACCAGCCACCCTCTTGGAGTGGGGGCAGAACCTTCAGCCCGTGCTCACGCAGGGGAGGGTCCAGCGACAGCCACAACAGTTCGGTGACGAAACGCAGCGGGTTCCAGTCCACCGACGCCAGCATGTTAAAGCCGATGATGCTGAAGCCGATGGCGAAACACACCATCGAGGCGATGCCGATGTAACCCAGATAAATGGGTCCCACCTGGGCGTTGCCGATGCGTCCGAGCAGGATGGAGATGGCAGACTTCTCCGTCCGATTCTCATGCTCGGGGATCTCGATGCCTTCATCATGCGGACCCACCACCTGGATCCGGGTGAAGATGTTTTGATACTGGCTCATTTTATTGTCCCCCTCCGTATTCGCCCGGAGTGATGCTCGGCGTCATTAATCTGTCGTGCGTCAACGGAAGTATTCCCACCAAACGATCCACGCATCCGACCAGATGGGCGGCCCACTGATGATGATGCAGGCGGCACTCCAGAAGCCGGCATTGAGGGCGAGGAACAGGCCCAGTCGGTGGATGCCGAGCGTTCCGATGGAGTAGCCGATGGTGTCGCGGAAGTACGTGTCTTCGTGCTCAGGCTGCTTCACCGTCTCGCCCTTTTGCACGTTGGCTGCGGACAAGACCATGCCAGCATGCAGCGCCAGGGCGAACGCATTCACGAAGAAGAACGTGATGGCCACCATGTGGAGCGGATTGTAGTGGAAGTTGCCGTACTGATAGCCGGTGAACCAAACCCAGTTGACATGGCTCCAAATACCGTAGGGGAAGCCATGGCCCCAGGCACCCAGCATGAGCGGGCGGAAGATGTTGAGCGTTGCAAACGCCAAGATGGCAAAGGAGAACGCCACCGGAATGTGGTACGTCATCCCCAGCTTGCGGCTGATCTCCACCATGCGCAGGGCCCAGGAGATGAACGCGCCCATCGCGCAGATGGTGATCCACTGCCAAAGGCCGCCCTCCTTCATGGGTGCGAAGGCGAGCTTGTAGTCCACACTGGGTGGATTGATGCTGAGCGTCCAGATGTTCCAGGTGGGTCCGATGGCGGCGCCGTAGAGGATCAGCGCGGTGCCGAAGATCGCGAAGACGAGTGTCGTGAAGCCGAAGAAGCCTACGTAAAACGGTCCGACCCAGAAGTCGAACACATCACCATAAAGTAATGTGCCACCGCGAACGCGGTATTTCCGTTCAAAGCTCAACAGCGCCATGGCCCACCTCCGGCGTTTCTACGTGCGCGACGGCGACGCTTGGCTTTCGGGGTGTGGGTCTGAAATCAAGCGCCGCTGGGCGCTGGTTCACAGACCATGAACAAACCCGTTCTGGCGAGGCCGCCGGCAACTTGTCGATGAGGGATGATCCTCTGCAGTCGACCGTGTAATCAATACGAGTTGACACATTTTGGTGTCAACCATTAATTACACCTACCTCTGGTTGAACGCTGTTTGTCGAGCGCTGCAGCATCCTCAAGTCCGGCTCGCATGCTCACGAAAATAAGCAATGATCACAGCGTGTTGAGCGAACTTTGCGCGGCTGCGCCGAGCATTCTGGAGGCGAGTGCGGCGATATAGCTGCGACGTTTGCCGCGTCATCTCAGTGTCAACACCTGAAGGACGACGCCGGTTGGAGCGGCCTTAATCTCCCGCGGCGCCCGTCCCGGCTTTGGACAGTGTCAGCATCCATGGACACGAATCGGAACGCTGAAGCTCCGGGTGCGTCCCCTAAAGCTTGATGCAGACATTTTTGGTTTCGCTGTAGAAGTCGAGGGACCAGGTGCCGCCCTCCCGGCCGATGCCGGAGCGCTTCACGCCCCCAAACGGCGTGCGCAGATCACGCAAGTTCCAGGTGTTGACCCAGACAATGCCTGCTTCGATGTGCGGTGAAAGCCGGTGCGCGCGGGAGAGATTCTCGGTCCATAAGGTGGCGGCGAGGCCATAGGATGAGGCGTTGGCAAGGTGAAGCACCTCGTCCTCGTCGTCGAACGGGGCAATGTGGCAAACCGGGCCGAAGATCTCTTCGCGCACCGGCACGCTGTCTTCCGGAAGGCCCGTCCACACGGTGGGCTCGATCCAAAAACCGCCCGTCAGCGCCTCCGGCATGTCGGGGATGCCGCCGCCTGCCAAAACATGGGCACCGCCGCTCGCGGCAACTCCGTAGGCGGCGATCACCTTTTCCCGGTGTTCAGCGCTGATGAGGGGGCCGATGGTTGTGGCATCGTGGTCCGGCGGTCCTGGCACGAGATTGTGCGCTGCCTGAACGAGCCCTTCGGCAAATCGTTCAAACGCCGGGCGCTCCACATAAACGCGCTCCGTGCACAGGCAGACCTGCCCGCAATTTATAAAGGCAGAGCGCGCGGTGCCGGCAATGGCTGCATCAATGTCGGCGTCGGCAAATACGATTGCGGGGTTTTTGCCGCCGAGTTCTGCGGAAAGGTCGCGCGTGCCGGCGGCGGCTGCGTGCATGATCGCCTCGCCGGTCTTCGTCTCGCCGGTGAAGGTAATGGCGTCAACGCCCTCGTGTTCGCACAGGAACGCGCCTGCCGAATGAGGCCCGAAGCCGTGGACAACATTGAAGACACCGGGCGGGAGGCCGATGGCATCCATCACTTCGGCAAGGAGCGTGCAGGTGTAAGGGGTCTCTTCGGACGGCTTGGCGACCACAGTGTTGCCGCAGGCGAGCGCTGGCGCGACCTTCCACGTCATCAGAAGGAGCGGCAGGTTCCACGGGCTGATGACGGCGATAACGCCTTTGGGCCGGCGCACAGCGTAATTGAGCGCGCCGGTGCCGTCGGGCGTGTCGGTGGGAAACGCCGGAGCGCCGCGGTTGGCGAGGATACCGGCGAAGGCGCGGAAGTTCGCTGCGCCCCGAGGAATATCGACGGCCCGCGCAAGGCTGTGGGGCTTTCCTGTGTCGGCAACCTCAGCGGCGAGAAACTCATCGAAGCGCCGCTCGATTTCCGCTGCGATGGCGTTCAAAACTTTGACGCGCTCGGCAACGCTTGTGCGGCCCCAGGGTCCGCGCAGCGCAGCGCGCGCGGCCCTCACTGCGCGGTCCACGTCCTCGCGCGAGGCTTCGCTCACGATCGCGTGGGGTTTTCCGTCCGTGGGCCGGATGTCCTCAAACCAATTGCCGGCGCTCCCTTCCTGGAAGCTGCCGTTGATGAAGTTGAGGAGGCGCACGTTGGTGCTGTCCATGATCCCCTCTCAGGCGCCAGGTTGAATGCGAAAGGTGACCACTGCGCTGCCGGCGCCGCCGGTGGCGCCGTAGGCCAGCACGTCGGCGCCGGTCCAGGCCGGGCCGAGGGCGCCGGCAACGAAGGCAACATGGGGAAGCTCCGTCCCTTCAGGGTCGCGCGATGTGATCACGCTGCGGTCCGCATGGATGAGAGCGCCCAGGACC
>JBCDFB010000271.1:0-3398 GCA_039178655.1 Pseudomonadota bacterium
ACCTGCTGCGGCCCCTGGGTGGTGCGCATGTAGACGCGGTTGTCGCGCACGAAGAGGTCGCGTCCCTCAACGAGTTCAACGCCCATCCGGTCGGCCAGGAACGAGTGCTCGTAGAACGCGCTGTTGAAGGGGCCTGGCGTGAGGATCACCACGGTGGGGTCTCGCTTCGCGCCGCGCGGCGCGAGGGACTGCAGGGTGGACAACAGCTCGTTGGGGTACTGCTCCACCGGCTCGATGCGGTGTTCGTCAAAAAGGTCCGGGAAGAGGCGCATGGTGACCTCCCGGTTCTCCAGCATGTAGGAGACGCCGGAGGGCGTGCGCAAATTGTCTTCCAGCACGTAGAAGGTTTCCGGATCCACGCGCACGATGTCGATCCCGCATACCGGTGTGTAGACCCCGTGCGGAACGGTGACCCCCATCATCTCCGGCCGGAAATAGGTGTTTTGGTAGACAAGCGCTGGCGGGATCAGGCCCTTCTTCATGATCTCGCCGGGGCCGTAGATGTCCGCCAGAAACAGGTTCAGCGCCCTAACGCGCTGTTCCAGTCCGCGCGAGAGGAGTTGCCATTCCTCACCGGTCAGAACCCGTGGGACAATGTCGAAGGGGATGATGCGCTCTTCCGCCTCCTTCTGTCCGTAGACGGCAAAAGTGATGCCGATCCTGCGGAACAGCATCTCCGCTTCCCGCGCGCGGGTGCGCAACTGATCCGCAGGCGTGCCCTCAAGCCACCCAACGAGCTTTTCGTACGCGGTGCGGACAGGGTCGCTGCCCATCTCGTCGAAGGTGGCGGGTTGGTGACCGTCCGTGTCCATGTCGGCGACGGTGACGAGTGCGCGATACGAAATCAAGCCCGTCCCTTGCCACTTTTGCCGGCAGACGACCGGCCTGCGGTGCAGCCGCCGTCACCGGACGTTTCGCCGTGGAGACACAACTGGAAACAAAATCCCGCGTGACAGACTGGGCAAAATTCAGTTGCGTTGGCCCATGAAGCCTCGACCCCTTGTCCTTCTGGTGGAGGACGATCGCGACATTGCCCAGTTGACTGCCGAATACCTGAGGGCGAACGATTATGCGGTTTCCATGGCGGCTGACGGGGAAGCCATGGACCGCGCGATCGCCCAGCGCCGGCCGGACCTGATTTTGCTCGACGTGATGCTGCCGGGTGAAAGCGGCCTATCCATTGCTCGTCGATTGCGCGCCGACGGGGCAGCTTCCGGTGATCATGCTGACCGCGGCTGGAGAGGAGGCGGATCGCGTGGTGGGATTGGAGATTGGTGCAGACGATTACATCGCCAAACCGTTCAGTCTGCGCGAGCTTCTTGCCCGGATCCGCGCCGTCCTGCGGCGGATGGATGCCACCAGTGCGGCCCTCGTCGGCGTCGATACCCGCTTCCTGTTCGATGGTTGGACGCTGTCCCCCCACCTTCGCGAATTGACCGATCCGTTGGGGGTTACCGTTCCGCTCACCGGTGCGGAGTTCAATCTCCTTCAGGTGTTTTGCGAGCGGCCGCGCCGCGTGCTGACACGAGACCAGTTGCTGGACCTCACCCACGGGAACCATGGCGCCGCGTTCGACAGGAGCATCGACACGCTCATCAGCCGGATCCGGCGCAAGATCGAAAAGACCCCCCGTGACCCCGTTTATCTGAAAACGGTGCGGCTCGGCGGCTATATGTTCACGCCGGACGTTCAACGAAAGCGATGACCTGGCGCCGGCGCGGTACGCCCATCAGGCTGCAGATCATTGCGCTGATTGCGTTCAGTCAGATCATTTCCTCGGTCCTCACATTCTGTCTCGTTCATGGCGTGTTGGGCAGCGGCTCGGCGCACCCGCGGGCGGTCGCCGCGGAGGTGCTGGGTCCTTTTAATGCGGTGGTCGGCGCCACGCTTGATCTGACCGTTGAACAGAGGCGGGCTGCAATCGCCTCGCTGGTGAAGCGGGACGACCGCTTTATCGTGTTGGAGAACCCTGAGATCGAGCCGGAAGCGGAGCTTTGGCCGGCGGGAAAACTCTACCTTGGCGCGGCGCGCGACGGGTTGAGCTCTGACCTTCATCAAGACATCGTCGTCGTCCGGCGCGACATTTACCAATACTTCCCCTTGAGCGCAGGGAACTACGGGATTGCGCAGCGCCTGGAGGGGGACGAATGGCTGGTCTTCACGCCTGCGCCCACCACGCCGGCGCGCCTCCTGCCCATCTTCATGTTGCTGTTGGCCATTGTCCTTTTGCTTTTGCCTGCGTCCGCCTTCCTGTTGTGGGCGACCGGGACGTTGGTTGCGCCGCTCAGACGTCTTGCCGCCGCCGCTGAAGGCTTCAGCCGCAACCTTGGCGCGGAGGCGGCGCCTGAGCGCGGGTCGGCGGAAGTGCGCACCGTGGCGCGGGCCTTTAACACCATGCGCGCCCGGCTGAAGGCCATGATTGACGCCAAGAGCTACACGCTCGCCGCCATCGGCCATGACCTGAAAACTCCGCTGACGCGGATGCGCTTGCGCCTGGAGAGCGGCGCACCGGACCGGGACGCGCTTGTCCAGGATGTGCGCGCCATGGAAGTGATGGTCGCGTCTGCGCTCAGTTTCATCCGGGATGGGGAGGCAGAGCTTAATCTCCAGCCGTTGGATCTTGCCGCGCTGACCCAGACCGTTTGTGACGACCTTGCCGACGTGGGCCAAGACGTTGAGCTTGTGCGCAGCGACCGGGTCGTTGTGGAGGCCGACGCCAACCTCATGCGCCGGGCGCTCATCAATATCATCGAGAACGGCGTCACCTATGGCACCCGCGTCGTGGTGAGCGTAGGCCGCGACGACGCGTCGGGGATGGTGCGCGTTGATGTGGCTGACAACGGGCCGGGGCTTAGCGCGGAGGACTATGAGAAGGCAGTCGAGCCGTTTTGGCGTGGGGACGCCGCTCGTGGCGGTGGCACAGGGGCAGGCTTTGGGCTCGGCCTTTCCATTGCCCAGAGCATTGTGGAGCGGCACCGCGGAGCCCTCTCGCTCCGGCCCAACCAGCCCCATGGCCTTATCGTGCGACTTGCAATGCCAATGGCGGCGCCCGCCGGGTTCGGTGCAGTCGAGAAAGAGACGGGCGCACCCCAATTGCGACGCGCCCGGCAGGGTGTTCCTAGCGGTGGGTCGTAATCCGCCCGAAGGTTGACTTCGTCCCCCAGATGCCGCGTCGCAGGCATTCAAGCTGAACGATCTGGCTGTGATCCACGAAAAGGTTCACGTCGATCCCGTAGTTTTTGATGTACCAGGAGAATACCTCGGGGTCGGCCGCCTCGAACATGACGTTCTCCATGCCCACCTGCTTCATGATCTTTGCGGCAACGTCGGTGCGCCAGGGGTCGGCATTTTCGGTGATGCCTTCGGATTCGATCATGATGATCGACGCGCCGGCATTC
>JBCDFB010000272.1:0-3362 GCA_039178655.1 Pseudomonadota bacterium
ATTCCGCCGGCAGTCAGCCCAAGGGCGTGCCGCATCCAATGGCGCTCAAGGTGCTGTCGGAAAACAGCTTCGACGTGTCAGCCTTCCGATCCAAGTCGTGGGACGAGTTTAGCACCGGCACGCCAAACGCTCCGCATCTCGACACTGTGATCACCGTCTGCGATAGCGCCGCCGCTGAGACTTGCCCACTGTGGACCGGAACGCCGGTGCGCGCCCACTGGGGTCTGCCCGATCCGGCGGCGGTCACCGAGCCGGAAACGGCTGTCCGCGAGGCGTTCGAGACAACATTCCAGCGGCTCAAGGCCCGCGCCGCGGCAATGGCGGCGCTGCCGATCGCCACCATGGACGCATCCGCACTGCAACAGGCGCTTAACGACATCGGCCTAACGGACGATGCGCCGGGAGCGGCGGCGTGAGCGCGGCCCCTTTCGACAATGCGCGCAAACTGACCGCAGAGGCCATCGGCACGCTCATCCTTGTGGTCGCTGTGGTGGGGTCCGGCATTATGGCCGACAACCTGTCCGATGACGTTGCGGTCTCGCTGCTTGGCAACACGATCCCCACAGGCGCGATTTTGGTGGTGCTCATCACCGTGCTCGGCCCCGTCTCAGGCGCACACTTTAACCCCGCTGTCACGCTTGCGATGGCCGTCCGGCGCGATATCGGGGTCGGGCTCGGCGTCGCCTACGTGGCGGCGCAGTGCATTGGCGGCGTCGCCGGATCACTGCTTGCGCACGCGATGTTCGAACTCCCGATCCTGCAGGCCTCGACCACCGTTCGCACCGGCCCCTCGCAATGGCTGGCGGAGGTGGTGGCCACCTTCTCGTTGCTCTTCGCCATCTATGGCGGACTGCGCTTCAACCCGTCCGCCATCCCTTGGCTCGTGGGGCTCGCCATTACCGCAGGCTATTGGTTCACGGCCTCCACATCGTTCGCCAACCCCGCCGTCGCCCTCGCGCGTGCCTTCACCGACACCTTTTCCGGCATCCGGCCCGTCGACCTGCCGGGTTTTGTCATCGCCCAGTGCACCGGCGCGCTGCTCGCCACCGCATTCTGCGGTTGGCTCTTTGCCAAGAGGATGGGCGAACGCGACGGGTGACCCAACTGCCACGCCCCGGGCTGTGGTTTGTGGGGACGTGGTGCATCCGTGGATTTGGACCGTTGACGGCCCTGCCCCCACCCCCGAGCATGGCGCTTGCATAGGTGGGCGCCATGACGGTGTACTTTGACGAAATGCGCACGCCCGATGGGGCAACGCGGCCGGCGTACGAGAAAGTCAGCGCTTGGCTGGCCGAAAACTCGCCCGAACAGCTCAAGAGCCGGGCCGACGAGGCGGAGCAGTTCTTCCGCCGGATCGGCATCACCTTCGCTGTCTATGGTGATGACAGCGCAGAGGAACGAATCATCCCCTTCGACCTCGTGCCCCGGGTGATCACCGGTTCGGAGTGGGAGATCCTGACCCGCGGGCTGGAGCAACGCGTCCGCGCCATCAACATGTTCTTGGCCGACATTTACGGGCCTGGCGACATCATCCGCGCTGGCCGCATCCCGCAAGATCTTGTCTACCAGAACGTCTACTTCCGGCCCGAGATGATGGGGATCAAGGTGCCGCACGGGATCTATACGCCCGTATGTGGCATCGACATTGTCCGCGTCGGCGAAAGCGAATTCTACGTCCTGGAAGACAACCTGCGGACCCCGTCGGGGGTCTCCTACATGCTGGAGAACCGGGAGGTGACGATGCGTCTCTTCCCGGATCTGTTTGCAGACCACTCCGTCCAGCCGGTGGAGCAGTATCCCAACGAGCTGCTCGCCACATTGCGCTCCATCGCGCCGGCCACCGCACCGCGACAGCCCACCGTGGTCTTGCTGACACCAGGAGCCTTCAACAGCGCGTACTACGAGCATTCGTTCCTCGCCGACCGGCTGGGGGTGGAGCTGGTGGAAGGCCGGGACCTGTTTGTGCGCGACAACCGCGTCTACATGCGCACGACACAGGGGCCTCAGCAGGTCGACGTCATCTACCGCCGGTTGGACGACGATTTCCTGGATCCTCTCGTCTTCCGGCCCGACTCCATTCTCGGCGTTCCAGGCCTCGTCTCGGCCTACCGGGCGGGGACTGTGACGGTCGCCAACGCCATGGGGACCGGCGTGGGTGACGATAAGGCGGTTTACACCTACATCCCTGAAATTATTGATTTTTACCTCGGCGAGAAACCGATCCTGAACAACGTACCCACCTGGCGCTGCCGCGAGGAAGAGGCGCTGAAGGAGGTGCTCGACCGCTTGCCGGAGCTGGTGGTGAAGACGGTCTCGGGTTCAGGCGGTTACGGGATGCTTGTCGGCCCGGCCTCGACCAACGCGGAGATTGAAGAGTTTCGCTCAAAGCTCCTCGCCGACCCCGACGAATTCATTGCACAGCCAACGCTCGCGCTTTCCACGTGTCCCACCTTCGTGGAAAACGGGATCGCACCACGGCACGTGGACCTGCGCCCCTTCGTTCTGTTCGGCTCCAAGGGCGTGCGAACCATCCCGGGTGGCCTCACCCGCGTTGCGTTGCGCGAAGGCTCGCTCGTGGTGAACTCCAGCCAGGGCGGCGGGACGAAAGACACATGGGTGCTTGGCGCATGACGAACGCTGCAAATTTGAGGCGCGTCCCATGCTCCTAGCCCGCACTGCCGACGATCTTTACTGGCTTGGCCGGTACGTGGAACGGGCTGAAAACACCGCCCGGATTCTGGACGTCGCCTCACGCCTTGCGGCGCTGCCGGCACAGTATGGCGGGGAGAGCAACGAGTGGGAGTCTGCAGCGCTCGCCAGCGGCGCCGGCCCGGCATTCGCCGAAACCTACCCCGACGCGAGCCGCAACAACGTCATCCACTTTCTGGCCTTCTCTGAGCAGAACCCGTCGTCGATTTATCTCTGTCTGAAGCGCGCCCGCGCCGCGGCCAGATCGGTCCGAACGGCCATCACGCTGGAGATGTGGAACATCATCAACGACGCGTGGTTGGAACTGAACCGCTATCCGCGCGATGGCATGTCGCCTCGCCAGCTCACGCAGTTTTTGTCGTTCGTGAAAGAGGCATGCCTGCGCTTCGACGGCGCCGCCTTCCGCACGATGCTGCGGACCGACGCCCACGCGTTCTTCTTCCTCGGCACCTATGTGGAGCGGACCGATGCCACCGCCCGCATCCTCGACGTGAAGTACCACGTGCTCCTGCCGGAGGGCGAAGAGGTGGGCGGCGTGCGGGACTATTTCCAATGGTCGTCGATCCTGCGGGCTGCGTCCGCCTACACGGCCTATCAGTGGGTGTTTCGCGATTCGCTGCGCCCATTCCGCGTTGCCGAACTGTTGACGCTGC
>JBCDFB010000273.1:0-3232 GCA_039178655.1 Pseudomonadota bacterium
CGGCTGGTGTTGGTGCCGCCCAGCACCTCGGCCAGGACGTCAAGCGCTTCGGCCTCGCCCGGCTGTGCGGTTGTGTAGCTCGGCACCAGCCAGCCCACCTGGGTAAAGGGCTGGCGCACCCGCGCGTCGTTGAGAACCACAGTCCGGTCAGCGCGGATCTTCTGTGCCTGTGGCCGTTCACGGACCGGAGGCGCTGCAGTGTCCGGAATGGTGCCGTAGGTCTCCTGCGCCAGCGTTCTGATGTCATCGGCGTTCACATCGCCGGCGACTACCAGAACGGCGTTTTTGGGCCGGTAGTGATCCACGTAAAACTGCAAGGCATCGCGGTAGGTGAGGTTGGCCACCTCGTCGGGCCAGCCGATGATGGGGTCGCTGTACGGGTGATTGACGAACAGCGCGGCGTCCATGGCTTCGCCAAGCTCCGCGCCGGGGCGGGTCTCCACCCGCGAGCGGCGCTCCTCCAGCACCACGTTCAATTCTGGAACGCTCACCTCTTCGGAGAGGACCAGGCCCTTCATGCGGTCGGCCTCAAAAGCCATCATCTTGGCAAGATGCTCTTTTGCCACCTGCTGGAAGTAGGCTGTGTAGTCGTTGGAGGTGAAGGCGTTCTCCCGCCCGCCGACGCGGGAGATGGCGGCGGAAAACGTGTTCCCGGGATGCTCTTCCGTCCCTTTGAACATCAAGTGTTCAAGGTAGTGGGCAATGCCAGACTTCCCCGGCGGCTCGTCCGCCGAGCCGACGCGATACCAAAGCATATGCGTGACGATGGGGGCGCGTCGATCAGGAATGACGACCACTTCAAGCCCGTTATCCAGGACGAAAGTGGTAGTGTCCGGCGCGATGGTGAGGTTCGAAAAATCGAGAGGGGCGGCGACGACAGGTGCGGCAGCGGTCATGAAAGCGCCCAGCGACACGCCTGCGATCCAACGCGTGGCAGGCTTGGTCAATCTCATCATCAGGCTGCACCCCTCCACTTCAGCTTTGGCCAAAGCTAGAGGGCGGTGTGGCCGGGAACCACTGAAACATTCGTAAGGCAGCCGATCACGCTGCGGCCGGGAGCCGCAGCATGCGCCGAGTGTCGCTAGCGCTTGATGTAGGTGTGGGGCTTGCTGGACGGGGCGTTCTTGTACACCCGCTTTTTCACCCACTCGGAATTTTCAATGTCACCCTCTTCCGGCAGGGCGGCCGTCGCAGCCGGGGTACGGTAGGCGTCGGGCGGTTGCATGAGATAGCGCCGGGGCGCGGCCTTGCCGTCCTCCGTCAGGAGGGTCTGAGCCGGCGTACGGAAGCGCAGCTTTTTGCGCATATCCTTCAAGCTGCGCACCGGGCTCTTATCCTTGAACACGAGCGAGCGGTCACCCTGCGGCTTCTTCGCAACGGCCTCAGGCGGGAGACTCAAAAGGCGGCTGTTAATGGTCTCGCCGGTTTCGGTGCTCACAACGGTCTTTGTTTGACCGTTCTGCAAAAGGGCTGCGAGCCGCGCCTTGCGCTCAGCCTCCGACTCTTCGTGATCGGTCGGGAAGTTGACCGCGGCTTTGACCGAAGACGTGTCCTTGCCCTGCGGCGAGGGCAGCTGGGTGGTGCCCGGCATGGCGAGCGGCGGACGAGGGCGGTGGGCGATCTTGGCCTTATCTTTGGGCACAACGCCGGCGTGCTTCATCATGCTGTGGGCAAGGTTGAAGCCGCTGCGGGTGGGCGTGCCCTCAGTGTCATCCTCGAAATAGTTGTAGGCCGTATTGCAGCCCGACAGCGCGAGGCCGAGCACAGCAACGGCTACCAGTTTGCGCATCATTCAAGGCACTCCACGGCTGACGGACGAATGGACGCTCGCCCAATGACAGGCATCGCTCTCAAGGGGTTGCCAGTCAACCGCGCAAACGCGGTGAGGGCGATGCTGATGCAGCTTTGCAACAGTTGATGCGCGCCTGGGTTAACGCTTCGTTTGCTTTTCCCCGCCGAACAGGCTGTCCCACAGCAAAACAAGCACGCCCATCACGATGGCAGCATCGGCAATGTTGAAGACATACCAGGACCAGCCGTAGGCGTGGAGGTGCACGAAGTCGACAACCGCGCCGTAGGCGACGCGGTCCACAAGATTGCCTGCGGCCCCGCCCACAATCGCCGCCAGAGCGAACCGCAGCAGGGTGTGCCGGGTGCGCAGCAGCCAAACGGTGAGCGCGCCGGTCCCCGCCATCGTGACGCCAACAAGCACCCAGCGGCCGACCCCTTCAGTCTGGAAGAGGCCGTAGGAGATGCCCCGGTTCCACACGAGCGTGATGTCCATGAAGGGGAGCGCAGGGATGGGGCCGGCGGAAAAGTCGGCCCCGTGGAGCACCCAGAGTTTGGTGATCTGGTCGGCAACGAAGATGGCAACGAGGACGGTGAGCGGGGCCGTGAGGCGTCGCCCTCCCGTCATGTTGCGCCCTCAATCTCCGCCATGGCGGCCGCGTCGCGGGGGGAGAGGTCCGGATAGCGAGGATCACTCCCCACGTCGTGCGACACCTTCCACGACCGGGCGCAGCGCTTTCCCTCTGCCCGTGCAACGGTCACCTCGACCCCCGGCACATCCGGCAGCGTGAAGGCGCCTTCGGCGGGCTCGGCATCGGTCAGCGTGATGTCGCTCACGATGCACACATCTGCAAAGTCCACCGCCCGTGCAGCCGCCAGAAGCCCAGCGTCGGATACGTAAACGCTCGGATGTGCTTCCAACGATGAGCCGATGCGCTTCTCCCGGCGCTCCACTTCCAGCGCGCCGAGTACGACACGGCGCACACGCTTGACCTTTGCCCACTCCTTGGCCAGCGCATCGTCACGCCATCCGGCGTCGATCTGCGGGAAGAGTTCCAGGTGAATGGAGCCGTCCTTGCCAGCCGATTGCCAGGCCTCCTCCATGGTGAACGGCAAAATGGGCGCCATCCACTTGGTGAGCGCTGCAAAGATCTCACGCACAGTGGCAAGGGCGGCGCGCCGGCGCGGCGAGGAGGGCGCATCGCAGTAAAGCGCGTCCTTGCGGATGTCGAAATAAAAGGCAGACAGCTCCAGGATCGCGAACGTCATGAGCGTGTGGGCCACATGACCGTAGTCGAACCGGCGATAGGCCTCTTCCACTTCTTTGGAGAGTTCATAGAGGCGGTGCATCATCAGCCGCTCCAGCTCCGGGGCGCTGGAGACGTCCATGTCTTGGCCGTCATCGTGGGCAAGGGTGCCGAGCATCCAGCGGATGGAGTTGCGC
>JBCDFB010000274.1:0-3199 GCA_039178655.1 Pseudomonadota bacterium
AGACGAAGAAGGCGCTGGACGAGTTCAAGAAGCTTCTGGAGAAATATCCAGAAAGCGAGTACGCAACCGATGCGCGCAACAAGTATCGCGCTGCAACGGATCAGCTTGCCGGCAAGGAAATGGAGATTGGTCGCTACTACTTGGAGCGGAACGACAACCTTGCCGCGGTGAACCGTTTCCGCCGTGTGGTGGAGGAGTATCAACAGACCCGCCATATTGAGGAAGCGCTGTTCCGGCTGACGGAATCCTACTATGCGATGGGCCTGACCCAGGAAGCGCAGACGGCTGCAGCGGTCCTCGGCCATAACTTCCCCGACAGCAAGTGGTATCGGGATGCTTATGCGCTGCTGGAGCAGGGTGGCTTTTCGCCGGACGAGGCCAACAAAAGCTGGATCAGCAAAGCGTTCTCCCGGTTCAAGGTTCTGTAACGCCGGGCGGGCTATGGAGGCGTGCAGCGCCTGAGCGGCGCGGGAGGCGAACACGCGTGCTGTCGCGGCTTTCGATCCGAAACATCGTGCTAATCGATGCCCTCGACCTTTCGTTCGCGCCGGGCTTCACTGTTTTGACGGGGGAGACTGGGGCCGGAAAGTCCATCCTTTTGGACGCGCTGTCGCTGGCACTGGGTGCGAAGGCCGACGGCAAATTGGTGCGAAAAGGCGAGACCAAGGGCAGCGTCTCGGCCACCTTTGCGATCTCGCCCACCCATCCGGCGCACCAGGTGCTGGAGGAGGCGGACCTTGGCGCGGAGGACGGACAACTCATCCTGCGCCGGACTGTGTCCGCCGACGGCAAGGCCCGCGCATTCCTCAACGATCAACCCACCAGCGCAGGGTTGCTGCGCCAAATCGGTGGCCTCCTCATCGAGGTCCACGGCCAGCATGCGGATCGGTCACTTCTTAACCCCAGTGCCCATCGCGCATTGGTGGACGCCCATGGCGGTCTGTTGGCGGACGCGAGCCATGTGGCCACGCTCTGGCAAGTGCTCAAAGACGCCGAAGCGGCTCTTGTGGCGCATGAGCGCGCCCTCGCCGCTGCGCGCGAGGAGGCGGACTATCTGCGCACCTGCGTTGACGAACTCTCGGCGCTTGATCCTGCACCTGGGGAGGAGGAGGCGCTGACGGCGAGCCGGCAGGAAATGGCTGCGGCAGAGAAGGTGGCCGGCGACCTTTCCGAGGCGGCGGCGGCGCTGGAGGGGCCCAAGAGCCCCATTCCCACGCTGGCCGGGGTCCTGCGAAAGCTTGAGCGAAAGTCGGACGGTGCGGAGGGGCACGTTACGCCGGTGATGGACGCGCTTGCCGGTGCGCTGGATGTGCTGGAGGACGCAAGGGCCACGATATCGGATGCCCAAAGAGCGCTTGATTTCGACCAGGGCGCCATGGAGGGGGTCGAAGAGCGTCTGTTTGCGCTGCGCGCCGCGTCGCGAAAGTTCAAGGTGCCGGTGGACGCGCTGGCCGACTTTGCCGTCCAGATGGCTGATCAGCTGGCCGATCTCTCCGCCGGAGAGGAGCGGCTTTCCACCCTCGCCGCGGATGTGGCGGCCGCCGAGCGCGCCTTTACCGCCGCAGCCGTTGCGTTGTCCGATCAGCGGCAGACGGCAGGGCTTGCACTGGAGGAGGCCGTTGCCCGGGAACTGGGGCCGCTGAAGCTCGACAAAGCCCGCTTTATGGTGCGGCGCACGCCCAGCGCGCCGTCCGCTGACGGGATCGACCGCATCGAGTTCATCGTACAGACCAATCCGGGCTCCCCGCCGGGCGCCATCACCAAAGTCGCGTCCGGCGGGGAGTTTTCCCGGTTCCTTCTGGCGCTGAAAGTCAGCCTTGCCGACCGGGGATCTGCCTCCACCATGATCTTTGACGAGATCG
The DNA here is from genome assembly GCA_039178655.1 of Pseudomonadota bacterium. Taxonomy (GTDB): domain Bacteria; phylum Pseudomonadota; class Alphaproteobacteria; order Rhizobiales; family Amorphaceae; genus Acuticoccus. The sequence continues at coordinate 1,863 of JBCDFB010000274.1, forward strand.
ACACCGGCGTGGGCGGCGCAGTGTCTGATGCCATCGGCGCGCGCATGGCCCGGCTGTCGGGCGCGGTGCAGGTCATGTCCGTCACCCATGCGCCGCAGGTGGCCGCCCGGGCCGACAACCACCTCCTCATCGCAAAAAGCCATGGGGCCGCCGGGCACACGTCAACGGCCGTGGTTGGCATCGACGGGGCGGCGCGGCGGGAAGAGATTGCCAGAATGCTTGCCGGAGCCACAATTACGGATGAGGCGCGTGCGGCAGCAGACAGGCTCATCGACGCCTGAGCGCGCGGCAGCTCTGCAAAGAGGGTCCCTTGAGCATTGAAGAGGAAACGGCAACCGCTGTGCCTGCCGATATCGCAGACCGGCACGCTGCGCTGACGGCGGAAATTGCCGAGCACGACCGGCGGTATTTCCAGGACGATGAGCCCTCCATCTCCGATGGGGAATATGACGGTCTGCGTCGTCAACTGGAGCAGCTGGAGGCGGATTACCCCGTCCTTTCCGCCGGAAGCATCAGCGCACAAATCGGAGCCGCCCCGTCCGGCGCGTTCGCGGAGGTCACCCACAGGGTGGCGATGGTGTCCCTTAACAAGGCGCTCACCGAGGCGGAGGTTTCCGAGTTTCTGACCCGTGTCCGGCGCTTTCTGAAGCTTGGCGAGGAGGAAACACTCTCCCTGACCGCCGAACCGAAAATCGACGGCCTCTCCCTTTCGCTGCGGTATGAGCGCGGCGTGTTGGCGGTGGCGGCGACCCGGGGCGACGGGCGCACGGGCGAGAACGTGACGGCGAATGTGGGCTTTATCGACGCCATCCCGCAGACGCTAACGGGCGACCCGCCGGACGTTTTGGAGGTGCGCGGCGAGGTCTACATGACCCATGCGGACTTTGCAGCGCTCAACGATCGCCTTGTGGGTGAGGGCAAGCGCCCGGTGGCCAACCCGCGCAATGCGGCCGCCGGCTCGCTGCGCCAGGTGGACCCGCAAAAGACGGCCGAGCGGCCACTTCAGTTCTTTGCCTACGGGTGGGGCGACGCCTCGGCGCTGCCCGCGGACACCCAAGCCGCGATGGTGGAAGCGCTGGCCGGGTTTGGCCTGCCCGTCAATCCGCTGATGAAGCGCTGCGAGACCCTTGCCGATCTGATGAGCGCCTACGCCTTGGTGGAAGCTGAGCGGGCGAGCCTCCCCCATGATATCGACGGAATGGTCTACAAGGTGGATCGCCTTGATCTGCAGCGCCGGCTTGGCGAGCGGGAACGCCGCCCCCGTTGGGCCATTGCCCACAAGTTTCCTGCCGAACGGGCGATCACCGTGCTGGAAGAGATCGACATTCAGGTGGGGC
>JBCDFB010000275.1:0-2963 GCA_039178655.1 Pseudomonadota bacterium
AAGCCGCCAAACCGCCTTACTTTTTGTTGACGTTGTAAAGCATCAGCACGTTGTCGGCGCGCTGGACCACATCAACGCCGGTGGATTTGCCCCAGGCGAGGCCCTGCTGGTGCAGCGGCACGTGGGAGACCTCATCGTTCATGATGGTGTAGGCCTCGGCAATCAGTGCGTCGCGCGCGGCCGGGTCATTCTCCACCAGGATTTTTGAGGCAAGCTCGTCAACCTTCGGATTGCAGTAATTGCCCAGGTTGAAGGCGCCGCCTTCGGTGCCGGTGTCGTTGCGGCAAGCGTTGAGGTTGTAGATGACGTTCCAGCTGTCGAAGGAGCCGGGCGTCCACCCCAGGAGATAGAACGAGGTGTCGTAGCCGCCGGACGCCAGCACCTTGGCAAAGTATTGGGACTTGGGCTGGGCGTTCAGGTCAACGGTCACGCCGATGCGCGCAAGCATTGCTGCAACCGCTTGGCAGATTTGCTCGTCGTTGACGTAGCGGTCGTTCGGGCAATCCATGCCGACGGTGAAGCCGTCACCGTAACCGGCTTCCTCCATAAGGGCTTGCGCGCCCTCAACGTTGTATTCAAGCCGTTCGAACTCTCCGGCACCGGAGAAGAGGGCGGGCGAAATCATGAGCGCTGCCGGCGTGGACAGATCACGCATGATCTTCGACTTGATCGCTTCGATGTCGATGGCGTGATAAAACGCTTTGCGGACGCGCGCGTCTTTAAAGGGGTTGGCGCCCTTCACGTCCGAATAGAGCAGTTCGTCGCGGCCCTGGTCGAAGCCCAGGAAAATGGTGCGCAGCTCAGGCCCCGTGAGCGCTTCGGTGTTGGGGTTTGCGTCAACGCGCGCAATGTCCTGGACCGGGATCGGGTAGACGAGGTCAAGCTCGCCCGAAAGGAGCGCTGCCACACGGGTTGCGTCCTGGCCGACAGGCGTGAATTCAACGCGGTCGATGTTGTAGTTCTTGTTGTCGGCGTTCCACCAGTCTTCGTTGCTTTCAAAGACGGTGCGCACGCCCGTTTCGTGGCTTGCCACCTTGAAGGGGCCGGTGCCGTTGGCGTTCAGCGATGCGTAGTTGGGGTTCTCGTCAGACGCTGAGGTGACCGCGACGGCATCGTTCGCCTCGGTCCATTCCTTATCCATGATGCCCCAGGTGTCCCACTCGTAGTTCAGGATGGGGTTGGGGGAGGAGAGGCGCACTTCGACAGTGAGGTCATCAACCGCCACAAACTCGGCATCGGCGGGGATGCGGGTCAGCAGGTCAGATCCCTCTGAACGCACGCGGTTTGCGGAAAACACAACATCTTCCGCGGTGAGGGGGTTGCCGTTGTGGAAGGTCACACCCTCACGCAGATTGAAGCGCCAGGTGGTGTCGTCGACCACTTCCCAGCTCTCGGCGAGGCCGGGGACAATGTTGAGGTCCCCGTCACGCCGTGTCAGCCCCTCATAGACGTTGCCGAGGGTGCCCAGCGTGAATGTCTCATTCAGAGAGTAGGGGTCGAGGCCCCGCAGTTCGCCCTGGAAGGCGAACTTGAACGTCTTGGGCTCGTCATTGGCAGCGGCGACGCCCGTCATCAGGGCGAGCGCGCATACGCTCGGCAGAAACCTTGTCATCCATTTGCTCCTACGCGGTTGCCACTGTTTGCGTGGCTCTCCGGACTGGTGATGAGAGTAAAGCAATGGCCCGGCGGCTGTATACTGCGATCGTGCGCTGCAAACCGCGATCCAACGCCCCTGGGCTTCACGACTATTTCAGAACGGCAAGATCGATCTGGGCAACGTCGCGCAGCAGCTCGATGAAGCGGTCCGCCTGATGGTCAGCGATTTTCTTGCCGATCTCTGCGGTGCCTTTGGTGGCATCGCCCACCACGCCGTGGGGGTTGAGGTCGCCTGCTTTCCAGGCAAACGGGTGTGTGCCGTGGGCTGTCAGGTGGGTGTGCTCGGCCAGAAACTTGCTCTGGCTGCTTTCAAAGTCCGCCACATGCTCATCGCGCACCAATTCGGGCCGGAAGTGACGGATAAGTGCGGTCTCCCAGAGGCCGCCATGGATGCCGATGGCCTCTTCCTTCTCGTCGGCGGTGCCAGCATTCCCGAACCGAAACCAGGCGGTGTGGACGGCCAACACGTCAAACCGCACGCGCAATTCGCGGGTAATGATGTCGAGGAGCGGTATGTTGCCGCCATGGGAGTTCACGAAGACGATGCGGCGAACGCCTGCCCGGGCGACCGAGGTTGCAATCTCAAGCCACGCTTTGATGGCCGTGTCCCAACTCATGGTGAGCGTGCCGCGGTAGCTGATGTGCTCGTTGGACTTTCCGATGGACTGAACCGGCAGGAAGCTTGCCGGGATGTCCTCAGGCAGGCGGGAGAGCACGGTGTCCACCATGCCCTGGCCGATCATCATGTCGGTGCCCAGCGGCAGGTGCGGGCCGTGCTGCTCCACCGCCGCGGTTGGGATGACGGCGATCCAGCCGTCGGTGTCGGTGGAAAAGTCCAGCGCGGTCATGTCCGCCCAGCGGGGAAGGGGAAGGGCCGTCACCATCGTTCACCTTGGCTGCGCATTGTGTCGGCAGCGGGTGATCCGCCGCCGCGGGGAGCGCTTGCACCATTTTCCGCCCGTCGCGCAAGGCGTGCCTGCGCACCGCCCATCAGCCTGCGGCGGCGGGGAGTGCGGCAAGCGCCTCCACCTCCACGACAAACGCCTCCCGCGCGAAGCCGGACACGATCATGAGCGTGGAGGCCGGTGCAGGGGAGGCGACGAAGTTGTCGCGCGCCTCCATATAGCCTTTGAGATGCTCGCGCCCGGAAACATAGGCGTTGAGCCGGACAACCGCTTCCGGCCCGGCGCCAGCTTCTGCCAGCACCGCCGCGATATTTTCGAAGCACAATGTTGCTTGCGCAAACGCGCCTTCAGGTACTTTGTCGTCCAAAGTGATGCCCAGTTGGCCGGAGAGGACGAGCAGAC
>JBCDFB010000276.1:0-2935 GCA_039178655.1 Pseudomonadota bacterium
ACCCCGCTCGACAGCTCATATTCCCCGTGGATGCCGCGCTCTTCTTGGCCGCTCTTCTCCTCACAGACAATTTCGTTGTACCCGCCACCGCCGGTGGTCGAGTTGGATTTCACACCGCCCTTGGTTTTGTTTGCGGGCAGGTCGTACGGCACTTGACGCTCGGCATTGTAGACTGTGCCGATGACCAAAGGCTGGTCAGGGTCGCCTTCCAAATGTTCAACGACGACTTCCTGGCCAATGCGGGGGATCATGATGCTGCCCCATTGCTGGCCTGACCAGGTTTGGGCAACGCGCACCCGGCGCGAGCGGCTCCCGTCGCGGTCCCAATGGAATTGGACGAGGATACGGCCCAGCTCGTCCACGTCGATTTCTTCGCCCTGGGCGCCCACCACCTTCGCGGTTTGCGGCCCTTGCACCACCGGCTTGGGCGTGACGCGGGGGGCGCGGAACGGCTTGTCGCTGGCCTGCAATTCGTAGGTGCCGGTGTAGTCATCCCCACCGGCGCTGCCGGCGCGGTACTCTTGGCCGGAAAATGTGTGCAGCGCGCGCACGACAAGATACTTCTGGTTCTGGCTGTCGTCGGGATGGTTTTGGAGTGTGAAGAGGCCGCCTGGGAAAAGGGCCGGCGCATCGCCGGACGCCACGCGTCGCTCGTCCGCGGCCTGCTGGGCTTCCAGGCGCACGTTGGCAAAGCGCTCGCCGTCGTTGGGCTCGGTGTAGCGTCCCGGAAAGTCGAAGGCTTCCAGCGATGAATTGGCGTAGGACGCCGTGCCCTGCGCGTTTGTTTTCATCTGGGCGCTGGGCTTTTCGTAATCGTAGTCGGTCAGCGCGATCTTGCCGGTCTGAAACGAGCGGCTTGAGGTCAGATCGTAGAACGATTCCTGGTCGCTGCGCTTACTGACCAAGCGGTCGATGAAAAAGATCTTCTCCAGGCCGGGCACGGCAGAGTGTGCCGACGGACTGTCGGCCATGATCATTTTGTGGCCGCCTGCGGAATGCTCGAAATAATAGTAGATGCCGTCCTCCTCCATGAGGCGGCAAATAAAGTCATGGTCGGATTCGCGATACTGTACGCAGTAGTGCCGCGGGGGATAGCTTTCGCTCAATTTGAACTGGAAGTCGGCAAAGCTGTGCTCGCCCAACACTTCTTCGATAATCTCGCGGGTGGTTTTGTCGTGGAAGATGCGGCAGTTGTTGGTTTTGGTCAGAAGCCAAAACCACGGGCGCAGCGTCAGCCGGTAAAGCTTGCCGCTGTCGCTCTCGCCGATCCAGTCCGCGCCGACCATGACGCCGTTGAAGGTGCGGCTGGCATTCTTGCCGTGGATAGTGACCGACGCGTTTTCGCCCACCGCACCGTTGAAATCGACTTGGTCCTTCTTGCCAACGCAGTTGATCGTAAACTCAAAGTCTTCGCTCAGGCCTTCGCTGGCATCAAATCCGGTCAGACTTAAAACATCTTTGCCCAGCGGCGTGCTCAAGACGGCAGCGCGCTTGTCCTGTTGAGGATCGAGTGCCATGGCGCAGCACCTTTTTGTAAAACGAGTAAACCAATAAAAATCGTACCGGCGGGAGATGGCCCGCGGCAAGGCGCAGCACAAGTGGCGCTCCGGCGTGCGAAACGTGACCTACGTCGCATCCGCGCGGGTTTCGCGTGGGTGAGGGGCCCCCGTACCCGCGCTAGTTGAGGGTGGGTGCGCCGGACTCCGGGAACGCGTCAGGGCTGGTGCGGGGAAGGGCGGCACCGCTCGCGGAAAAGACATGGCCGTCTTCCGGGCGGAAGCGGATGCCCACCGTCTCACCCTCTTTCACGCGGGCCGTGCCGTCGCCGCGCACGATGATCCGCTCCCCCTCACCCACATCCACGTGGGCAAGGAAGCTCTCTCCCAGCTCTTCGATGACGTCGATGCTGCCGCGGAAGGTCTCCCCATCGTCCACCGCGCACAGGGAAAGATGCTCGGGGCGCATGCCCACCTTCACATCCGTGCCGCCGGACATGTTCGACGCGTCCACCTTTGCATGAAGAACGCTGCCGTTTGCCACTTTGACCTCAGCATCGCCGTTGGAAGCGCCGGCGAGTGTGCCGGCCACAATGTTCATGGTGGGCGAGCCGATGAAGGTGGCGACGAAGAGGTTTTGCGGACGGTGGTAAAGTTCAAGCGGTGAGCCGAATTGCTCCACATTGCCGGCGTTCAGAACAACGATGCGATCCGCCAGCGTCATCGCCTCCACCTGATCGTGGGTCACGTAGATCATGGTGGCGTCCATGCGCCGGTGCAGCTTGGCGATTTCGAGCCGGGTTTGCACGCGCAAAGCCGCGTCAAGGTTGGAGAGCGGCTCGTCAAACAGGAAGACCTGCGGGTCGCGCACGATGGCGCGGCCGATGGCGACACGCTGGCGCTGGCCGCCGGACAGCTGGTTGGGCTTGCGCGACAAGAGGTCGGTCATGCCAAGGATTTCAGCAATCTCGTCGATCCGCTTTTCCTTATCGGCCTTGGCCATTTTCGAGGACCGCAGGCCGAACCCGATATTCTTGCGCACCGACATATGCGGGTAGATGGCGTAGTTCTGGAACACCATCGCGATGTTGCGTTCCTTGGGTTCCAGGTTGTTGACGACCTTGCCGCCGATCTCGATCGTCCCGCTGGTGGCCTCTTCCAGCCCGGCGATCAGGCGCAGGGTCGTGGATTTCCCACAGCCCGACGGCCCGACGAGAACGACAAACTCGCCATCCTCGATCTCCAGATCGATGCTGTGCAGGACCTCTGTCTGACCGTAGGTTTTGACGAGTTGTGTGAGGGTTAGGTTCGACATCGCTCAGCGCTCAATCAGTCCGTTGAAGGCCGTTTCCAGTGTCCCGACCGCCGCTGCATGGCGCCGCGCGCGGACGGCCGCACGGACCTGCAAATCCGCTAGCGTGGTCTCATATCCGTCAAGC
>JBCDFB010000277.1:0-2671 GCA_039178655.1 Pseudomonadota bacterium
CCGCCCCTGGGCACCATTTCCCCGCCGCAATCGCCGCTCTGCATTAATCAGCGCCTGGCGGACCGGCTGGGTCGTTCTTCGGCCGTACTCTGACGCAGCTTAATCTTTCAGAGATGACCTTGTCGCTGATCGGGGCGCTAGTCTGTCGTCCGCGGACTTGAGGTGAGAGGCGAAGCGGGCGACCACTGGGTTGATCGTGTCCGCGCGCCAGACGGCTTGGGTCGTCATGAGGGTCGACAGGTCTGCGATGGGAACCGCGCACACGCGCGGATCGAGCGCGCGCGTCAGGCATTCGGGCAGTATGGAAATCCCGAACCCGCACGCGACAAGTCCCAGGATCGCCCGCGATTCAGGCACGACCTGGATGATCTCGGGCGTCAGCCCCCTCGCCTCGCACTCGGTAAACAGGAGGGCGTTGTAGATGCTCCACGCTTCGTTGTCGCCAAACACAAAAGGGTAGTCGTTGAGCGCTTTGAGGTCGACGGCGCCTTGGCCGGAGAGCGGGTTGTCGCGTGGCAGCACAGCAAGGAAGCGGTCCCGCTGAACCGGCAGCGCTTTCAGCGAACCATCAGCAACCGGCCCGGTCATGATGCCCACATCGATCATCCCGTCCGCAAGGGCATCGATCTGCAAGGTTGAGTACATCTGCAAAAGGCGAAGCTCCACCTGCGGAAGGGCCGCCCGAAAAGTCTTGATGTGATCCGGCAGGCAGCCCGCTATCGCCGTGTCTGTGTAGCCGATCGTGAGCGTGCCGGCGTGCCCTTCTGCGACCTTGAGCGTGCGGGTGATGGTGTCATCGAGCCCCCCCAAAAGCGCCGCGCAACCGGCGGCAAAATCCGCGCCGGCAGCCGTCAGTGCGACGCGACGATTGGTACGGGTGAGGAGCCTTGCCCCCACCTCATCCTCCAATTGCGCGATGGCGCGGGACAAGGCCGGCTGCGTGATGTGGAGCCGCTCAGCGGTTCGGCGGAAGTTGAGTTCCTGCGCCAATACAGAAAAGTAGCGCAACCGCCGAAGGCCTCTTTCCATGCATCCTCCAGCCGCAATTTCCGGAGAATGATGCCCGCAAGGCATCAGTCGCGTCAAACAAAGCAAGTATTCTTTCGCCCCCGGTGACCCTAGGCTCGCCAAGCTGGAACACAGAACGTGATTGGGGCAATGATGCTTAAAACGACAGCTTGCGCGCTTGTTGGCACGATGATGGCCGTCTCAGCCCATGCGGCTGACGTGACCATGAATGTCGGCTGGGCAACACCGCTCGACAGCGACTACGGCGTCCTCGCCAAACGCTTTAAGGAGCTGGTGGAAGACTATTCCGGCGGCGAGATCGAAGTGAAACTGCGCTGCTGTGGGCAAATCGCGTCGGAAGACGATGCGTTTAAGGCCATGCAGCTCGGGACGGTGGACGCCTACTTCGTCAGTCAAAACAACGTCTCACCCCATTGGCCGCTGATGGACGTGTTTGTGCTGCCCTACACGTTCGATGACACCGATCACCTGGTGGCGGTGGCGTCCGGACCGGTGGGCGACACCATCCGGGACAAGCTACAGGCCGACACGAGTGTGCATCTGCTCACCTTTGGCGGGCCAAGCTATCGCGACTTCTTCAACTCCGAGCGTCCCATCAACACCATGGCCGACATGGACGGCCTCAAGATCCGCGTGCCCAACAACAAAGTGATGCTCGCAACATTTGAGGCTTTCGGCGCCGAGCCCGTACCGCTTGCCTGGTCGGAAACGCCGACGGCACTTCAGACCGGCACCGTAGACGGCGGCGACAACGGCACAAATGTCATCCAGGAGATGAAGTTCTATGAGTTCGCCCCGCATCTCACCGTGCTCGACCATTTTGCAGGTTTTGCGCCGCTCCTTGCCTCCGACCGCTTCATGTCGCGCCTCAGTGACGAACAGCGCGAAAGCGTGCTGCGCGCCGCGAGCGAAGCGGGCGAATTCCATACCGAGCACATGATCGGCAAGATCGAAGCTGTTCGGGAGTGGCTGTCCACGGAAGGGGGCATGTCGTTGACCCGGCCCGACCGCGCCGAGTTCATCGCCGCGGCGAAGGGAGTGCAGGACAGCGTTGCGGCCGAGCGGGGCGAGGAGTTCCAGGCACTCCTTGCAGAAATCCGCGCGGCGGCGGCCACCAACTGATCCAGTTGCCGGGCGGCGATGGTCGCCCGGCAACCCACCTGCCTTCGCGCCTTCGCGCCGCACGGGAACCACCAGTATGCTGCGCATTCTGACCCTTGCCGAACGGCATTTTGAGGAGGCCGTCTGCTGCCTTGCATTGAGCGTTGTGGCGAGCTGCGTCTTCCTCCAGGTCATTATGCGTTACGTCTTCGCCACCGCCCTCCAATGGAGCGAGGAGGTGGCCGCCATCGGCATGGTTTGGGCCGTTTACATGGGCGCCTCGCTATGCATCCGCGAGCGCTTCCATATCCGGATCATGGCGGGCGTCATGCTGTTTCCCCGCGCTGTCGCAAGGGTGTTCATCGTCATTGCAGATGCGTTTGCAGCCGCCTTTTCCGTCGGCATGCTCATCGTGTCATGGGATTATCTTTCGGTCCTCGCGCGGTTCACATCCCGCACGCCAAGTCTTGAGATCGATATGCTTTATCCGCAGTCGATCCTTTTCATCGGCTACGCTCTCATCCTCGCCCGCATCGTCCAG
>JBCDFB010000278.1:0-2599 GCA_039178655.1 Pseudomonadota bacterium
ATGCCACCGCCGACACGCTTGGTGGTGTAGAACAACACATACGGCTTGGAGGTGTACGGATCGCGCAAGATCTTCAGACCCTGGCGGTCGACAATCAGATAGCCACGGCGGAAGTCGCCGAAAGCAATGGCCAGAGCATCGCTGCCGATACCAGGCATATCTTCAGCTTCCACCACCGGGAAGTTATAGAGCGAAGCGCGCGTGCCCATCGCTGCAGGCGGGGCCCAGATGTACTGGCCGTCCTCATCCTTCATCTTGCGCACGGCGGCCTGGGTCGACCGGCTCATGACAAAGGTCGCGTTCTGCCGGTAGCCGGCCTTCAGCGTATAGATAAGATCGATGATCTTGTCTTGCGGCGCCGACGTGGGGAACGCTCCGTCAACGCCGGTCTTCACGACGCCGACATTGCCCCACGACCATGCGCTCTCCAGCACCGGCGTGTAGTCGCAAAAGCCCTTCGGCTGGCCCGTACCGGAGCCGATGATGAACGCCGTCGTCTCCTGCTCGGCGAACGCGGTCTCGATCTCGTCGGCAAGCCACTGATCGATGTCTACGGCCGTGTCATCCAGCAGCGTGGAGGTCGCCGCCGGCATTGCGTAAAGCTCCATCGTGTCGAACTTCAGCTCCGACAGGACAGGGGCGGTCGTCGCAGTATCGCGCGCGGCGGTTTCAGACACCCACCCAGTTGCCGCGGCCGCGCTCGCCACAGGCTTTTTATAGGTCGTGGAGGACACCTGACGCACGCTGGAGATTGCGCGGATGGGAGAGATCGCGCCCAGCCGACGCATCACTTCAGCTTCCACTTCCACCGGAACAGTAAAGCCCGCGTCGGCAGTGCCGGCCGTCAACGCCTTCTTTTCGATTTGGTGCAGTGCCGCCTCATTGCCGCCGCGCATATACCCATCGAACGCACTCTTGTGCTCGCTGATGGCTACAGCGGGCGCCGCCGACAGGGTCGGACGGGCCGACTTCAGCACCATGTCGTCCATCCGGCGCTGGTTCGCGTCGAGCGCCGCCTCGATCCGTGTCAGCTTGTCCACGGTCACCACGTCGGCACCCTTGCGCTCAACCTCAGCAAGACGCGCGTCGTTGGTTTCCTTGAACGCCTCGAAGGCGCGCTGCATATCGTCCATGGCCCGCGAAAGATCAGCCTTCGTCTCGGGCGCAGCCGTTTCCATTTCCATCTTCACCTCGCTTGACGCAAAAAAGCCGTGGTCCGACGCATCCGGGTCAATAGCCCTGCATCGACGGCCCTCGCGGGGGTCTCCCGCTTGTGTGGCGCCGCGCCGCTTGCACGCGCCCTCGCCTCGGGCAGCATCGGGCTCATCACGAGCGACACTTCCCAAAGGTCGATTTCCTTCAGCCGGCGCACGCCGGCCCTTTCATCCCTTTCAGACGCAACGGTGCGAAAGCCGATGGAGAGCCCATCGAGCGCACCCTGCGCCATGCGCTTGGCCGCCTCGCTGGCCCTGTCCCCACCGGTGAGCCGCCCCTCAACCCAAAGGCCGAACGCGTCTTCATCCATCGCAAGCCAAAGCCCGATGGATGACGCCGGGTCATGCTCCAACAGCATCCCGACAGCCCGTGCACCGCGACGGCCCAGCGAGCGCGCAAACGCCCCCTGTTCAACAACGTCGCCGGAAAGATCCACCCGTCCGAACAGCGACGCATACCCGCAAAACCGACCCAGGCAGTCCACACTCGCCCGGCCGGTTGCATCCTTCGTCTCAGGCGCCCTCACCGCACAATCCTCAGCGGGAACGAGATGATCCGCGGCTCGTCCTGTGCAATCCGATCCGACAGGGCGCGGCCCACGTTCCGTGCAAAGGCCTGAAATGTCGCCTCGTGCTGCTCCTGGCTCACCGTGGTCAGCCGAACAACAGGCGTCACAACCCGCTTCAACGTGCTCATCATGACGTCTCCCCGAACAGCGAATTTACCTTGGCAATGGCGGTCACGAACTCACTGAAGCGCTTGTTCGACCTCGCAAGTTCCCGCATCGTCCAGATTAGGAGGCCCGAAGACGCACTCGCCCAAAGAAAAAGAGCGAGGTGCGCAAGGTCACCTCGCTCCACAACACTTTGTGTGAGCGGATCCATCAGCCTTCTACGGCGGCGCCGTCCTCCGCCTGGTCAGGCAAGGGGTCATCGCTCAACGGGTCAGCGCCGTACCCCACAGCTTCGCGTTTTTCCTCGGCAGTGAGGAAATCAGCGGCCTGAACCCGCGCCCAAAGAGCGTCTCGCTCAGCCGACAACGCCTCGATCTGGTCGGCGTCGTAGGACAGCCGCAGGTCCGTGTCGGGCCACGCCGCGCCCAACCAATTGGACAGCGCCTGCCCGGTTCGGTTCACCAGCGGTAAAACGGTCTGGCGCCAGAATGCCCGGTTTGCCTCGCGATAGTTTGCGTATGTGTTGTCACCGGGAATGCCGAGCAGCATCGGCGGCACACCAAACGCCAGGGCAATCTCCCGCGCCGCCTGGTTCTTCGCCTCAATGAAATCCATGTCCCGCGGGCTCATGGCCATGGTCTTCCAGTCCAGCCCGCCTTCCAGCAAAAGCGGCCTGCCCGCATTGCGAGCGCCCTGGTAGCCGTCTTCAAG